>WTJH01000041.1 GCA_011524915.1 Flavobacteriales bacterium
GCTTATTTTCCCTCCAACCAAAGATTGGAATCAGGTTTTATCTTCCCCACCATAGGAGAAAGTAATGACCGGGGATATTATCTTCAAAACGGAGGCTATTATTTGGCTTTATCTGAATATTTCGATTTATCCCTCACCGGAGATTATTACAGCAATGGCAGTTACGGTTTTCGAGGAGACACCCAGTATAAAGTGCGTTATAAGTTTGGCGGGCAATTTAGTTTTCGGTACGAAAACTTAATCACAGGATCCAAAGGCTTGCCCGGATATACCAAATCCACCGTATTCAATTTGCGCTGGAGCCATCGGAAAGACCCCAAATCGAGTCCTAATTCTAACTTTTCGGCCTCTGTAAATTTTGGATCTAGCGACTATTTTCGGCAATCCATCAACCAACTGAATACGCCTAATTTTCTAAACAACAATTTAAGTTCCTCTATATCCTACTCCAAAACTTTCCCTGCATATCCAAGAGTCAATACTTCTGTCACCGCTTCGATATCACAAAATTCTCGGACACAGGATGTCAATTTAACCCTCCCTACGTTTCAGGCCAATGTAGAACGGATCTTCCCTTTTGCACCCAAGGAGGGCGTCAAAAAAGGAGCTTTACGGAACATTAACCTTCAATACAGTACGCGAGCTGAAAATCGAACGGTTACGACCGAAGATGAATTATTTTCGAAAGATGTATTTAAAAATGCACGTTCGGGTGTGAAACACACCATCCCAATTTCGACCAACTTTAAACTCTTTAAGTATTTAAGTATGTCCGTGGGTGGGAACTATTCGGAAGTTTGGACTCCCAAAACCGTACGCTATAGAGATTACGACCCTGAAATTGGAGCTGCTGTAAAAGATACCATCAGCGAATTCGGAGCTTTCCGTCAATACGGTTTTAGTGCGAGTCTAGGAACAACCATTTATGGGACTTTTAACTTTAAGCCCACTGGAAAAATTCAATCCATTCGACATACGGTCCGTCCTTCGGTTAGCTTTAGTAATGCTCCGAGTTTCGAACGCTATTGGGATACCTACATCGTAGATGCTGATGGAAATACGGCCGATTATACCCGATATGAGACCAGCCTATTTGGCCAACCCTCTCGCAACAGAGGTCAGAGTATGGGGATTACGATTGCCAATGCCTTTGAAGCTAAGGTTCGAGATAAAGACACTACCGCCACAGAGGCCAAAAAAGTTAAACTCCTCAATAACCTGAATTTCAGTACCAGCTATAATATGTTGGCCGAAGAATTCCAATGGAGTCCCATTCGTATGAATACCGGGTTTTCACTTTTTAATAATGAACTGAGTGTTAACCTAAATGCAACCTTTGATCCCTATGCTCTCGATGAAAATAATAGGAGAATCAATACATCCTACTTCAAACAAAATGGAGGCTTGGCCCGAATGACCAGTGCCAATATGAATTTTAATTACAGTTTTTCGAGTAAAAAGTTCAAATCGAAAACCAATAGTCGTAATCAGGAAGAATCACAGTCTGGAGGCGGAAGAGACGACGATCTATTTGGAGTAGCTAATAATTTTGCCGATGGACGTATGAATAACCCGTTCCCGGATAATCCGGAAGAGGAAGATGACGGTAATCCGGAAGACAAGCCACAATTCTTTCAGACTGAAATCCCTTGGGATCTTAAATTGGCCTATTCGCTGACCTATAGAAATAACCTGCAGCAGCGCGAAATTGGAAATAACTCTTTGATGTTTTCCGGGAATATAGAGCTTACGCCCAAGTGGAAGATTGGACTTTCCTCTGGATATGATTTTAAGGGAAAAGGCTTTACCTACACCCAATTGCGCTTCGATAGAGACTTAAACAGTTGGCGTCTAAATTTTGATTGGGTTCCCTTTAGTGAGCGAGCTTCTTGGAATTTCTTTATCGGAATAAAATCTGCTCTGCTAAGCGATCTCAAATATGAAAAACGCAGTGCCCCGGATCGCAACTTATAATATAATCCCCTTAATCTTTACATCTTATGAAAAAAATCATTCAAACTTCTAAAGCCCCCGCTCCTATTGGCCCGTATAACCAAGCCGTTTGGGCACAAGACACCCTCTATATATCAGGCCAAATTGGATTAAACCCTGAAACCATGGAGTGGCAAAATAGCAGTATTCAAATCGAAACAGAACAGGTGATGCAAAACCTAAAAGCTATTTTGGAGGAAGCTGGCTTAGATTTTACAAAGGTTGTAAAAACAACCATATTCCTTAGCGATATGGAACTGTTTGCTCAAGTCAATGAGGTATATGGAAACTATTTTGAGGAAAGCACTGCCCCAGCACGGGAAACAGTAGCCGTCAAAGCTCTTCCGAAGTATGTCAATGTAGAAATTTCAGCTATTGCTGTCCGCCTATAAAACGGATTTATCTAAAAGACTTTTGTGATAGGAAACCAAGCCGTCTATAGGTCTTTTTACCACGTTTCCTAAGCTTAAGTTTTCTCGCTTTAGGGCTTCTTCTACCTCGTCTTTAAGGAAGAAGGCGATGGAACCTACAAAGTGGATCGGGATTTGTTGAGCATCATCGAATTGCAAGATTTGATGCTGAATAAAACGGTCCAATCCTTTGTGAATGATTTCCTGAAAAACGGGTTCACTTTTATGCTCGATCAAAAAGCGTGTAAACCTTGCCAAATAGGTATTTGGATTTTCTTTTCGGTAAATATTCTCTTTGATGACATCGGGATCTAAATCGTAGGATTGTTCAAACTCAGATCTTAAATGTTCGGGCATAGAATTGAAGTAGTAACTGCGAATCAGCTGCTTGCCATAAAAATTACCACTGGCCTCGTCCATCAAAACATAACCCAACGAAGTGACGCGTTGTTCCAGAGCAGACCCATTAAAATAGGAACAGTTGGATCCGGTTCCTAGGATACATACAATGGATTTTTGTTCGGGAGTAACGGTGGCATAAGCTGCGGCATAGGTATCTTCTTGGATATCTAAATGTGCCTGAGTAAAAATTTCACGAAAAACTTTTTCGATTCGTTTTTTGGGCGATTCTACACCGCAGCCTGCACCGTAAAAAAATAGGTGTGTTACTTGATCGCGTTGTTGATACAACTCATAATTATTAATGATACGTTCATTCAAAATGGCAGAGGAAAGTACTTGAGGATTCAAACCAAGGGTTTGAGTCGAAAATAATACCTGTCCCTTGGGATCAATGGCAAACCAATCGGTTTTGGTCGATCCACTATCAACAACTAAAATCATAGTACAATAAAATTATCCTAATCCGTGAACATGCTTAGCAAGATCGATGAGCTTGTTGGAATATCCACACTCATTATCATACCAAGAAATAATCTTAAAGAAGTTTCCGTTCAGTTCCATTCCGGCACCAGCATCGAAGATCGATGTACGCTTATCCCCTACAAAATCTTGAGATACGAGTGGTAACTCTTCATACCCAAGAATTCCAGCCATATCTCCCTGAGCCGCAGCTTTCATGGTTTCTTTAATTTCTTCGTATGAAGTAGATTTATCTAAACGAACCGTTAAGTCCACAACAGAAACGTTGGCTGTAGGTACACGAAAAGCCATCCCCGTAAGTTTTCCTACCAAGCTTGGAATTACTTTAGTAACTGCCTTGGCAGCTCCAGTAGAAGCGGGAATAATATTGAGTAGGGCACTTCGTCCACCGCGGTAATCTTTTTTAGAAGGACCATCTACGGTAAATTGAGTAGCTGTAGTGGCATGAACGGTAGTCATAAGACCTTCTACTATACCAAAGTTATCGTTCAATACTTTGGCTACTGGCGCCAAACAGTTGGTTGTACAAGAAGCATTGGAAACAATAGTTTGGTCTGCAGTAGCTTCTTTATGGTTAACTCCCATAACAAACATTGGAGCATCGGCAGAAGGAGCACTAATAACTACTTTTTTAGCACCTCCATCGATATGGGCTTGAGCTTTTTCTAGAGTAGTAAAGATTCCAGTACATTCTGCAACAACGTCGGTTCCTAAAGCCCCCCATCCGATATCGGCAGGATTGCGCTCAGCAGAGATTTTTACCGTTTGACCATCAACAACTAAATTGTTGTCAACAACCTCTACAGTTCCGTCGTATTGTCCGTGAACAGAGTCATATTTTAATAGGTAAGCTAAATGATCTACGTCCAATAGGTCGTTGATCCCAACAACAGTTACGTCGTCTTGCTTCATGGCTGAACGGAAAACAAGTCTTCCAATTCTTCCAAATCCGTTAATTCCAATTTTTAAAGCCATAATTCTAGGTTTTTTGAGTATTTAAGTAAAGGGTTATTAAATCGAAAGTATATCTGATACTCGAATAAGATTCTTATTGATTGGGGTTTTTCCTTTGATAGCGTCTTCCAGCGGATGCAACACCATACGGTCATCTACAATCCCTACCATCATCTGATCGTGTCCTTTAAGAAGAGATTCTACTGCATGCACACCCATTCGGGAAGCCAATACACGATCGAAACAACTGGGTGCTCCCCCGCGTTGCATATGACCAAGTACAGAAACACGTACTTCGTAGTGGGGTAGATTTTTTTCTACATAGGCCGCAATTTCAAAAACATTTTCCCCGGTCTTATCTCCCTCGGCAATGACCACTATACTGGAAGATTTACCTGATTTTTTACTGCGGTTAAGCGAATCCAATAAACGGTTGAGTCCCATATCTTCCTCGGGAATCAACACTTCTTCGGCTCCAGCTCCGATACCTGCATTTAAGGCAATATGCCCAGCGTCTCTTCCCATCACTTCAACAAAGAATAGGCGATTGTGAGAACTGGCGGTATCCCGAATTTTATCAATGGCGTCAACCACCGTATTCAGAGCCGTGTCGTAGCCCAAAGTAAATCGGGTACCGTGAATATCGTTATCGATGGTACCTGGAATTCCAATCACCGGAAAATTAAATTCCTGAGAAAAAATAAGTGCACCCGTAAACGAACCATCTCCCCCAATAACCACTAGAGCATCGACTTGGTGCTTTTGGAGATTATCGAACGCTTTTTGTCTGCCTTCTTTGGTTCGAAATTCGAGGCAACGGGCCGATTTAAGAATCGTCCCTCCTTTGTTAATGATGTTATTAACCCCGCGGGCGTTGATCGGCCGGATGTCATTATCTATTAAGCCTTGATACCCTTGATAGACTGCAAGGCATTCACAAGAGTTATAGATAGCGCTGCGTACTACTGCGCGGAGAGCAGCATTCATACCAGGGGAATCCCCCCCCGATGTAAGGACAGCTATTTTTTGAATCTTTCTTTCCATATATCAAAAACGCTACAAATTTATTCTTTCTAAGAAAGGGGGCAAACTATTTTCAATCTTTTACGTTTCCTTGTTCTTTTTCAACAATTTTTCGAATGAGTTCCTGGAAGGTTTCGAAATCAACCTGATAGTTGAGGCCAATCCCTTGAGTGTAACCTAATCGGTCCGATAAATACCGAAACTCATTTTCTTTATTAAACACCTTTGCCCGAAGGGACCCGTCTTCGGAGAGTATAAAATCAATTTGAACATCCCCTACCAAAAGGGTCTGCTCTACCCCTCCTACAGGTACTCCAATACGACCATTTACTAAGATTCGATCGCTGATTTGAGTTTTTAAAGTTAATCCCAAACGATCTTCAGCATACAACTGTTGGGTAAGGGTTTCGTCCCCCTGAAGATAATTAAGCCCTACTTTGAGTTTTTCGTTTTCCTGCCCCACAATATTGGAGAAAATATCGGATGCTTTTTCATATAAGTTGTTGGTGAGTCCCTCAACACTTAAACTGACATCATTGATGAAAATTCCTTGGGAGAGTAACGAAATTGCCTGTAATTGACGTCGTTGATCGTCGGCCAAACGATAGTTGATCTCGCTGGAAACCGTCTGATTGGTATTGGGGAATTCAATCGTAAAATTGGGATCGTCGGGCTTGAGTAAGTTGCCTTGCAATTGGATCCCCACTTGGGTAGGGATTTTCTGACTAAAGTTAGGGTTATCCAAAAGTACGGCAGGATTAGCCCCACCGGGAACTTCATAGATGGCTTCTAAATTCATTTGAGCTTCTAAAGGATCACCCTCCCATACGATCGTTCCCCCTGATTTCAGGTTGAACTTTTTATCGATCAATCCCAAATTTTGGAAGTTGTAAATTCCTTCGGTAGCAATATAATCTCCCCACATGTTAAACTTCCCATTGGTATTGACTTCCATCAGCAAGTTTCCCGCACCTCGACCTCTTAGAGAACTGCCCGAAGCGGGATCCATCACTATTTCGATTTGTGCGGCTTGATTGATATCTAAATCAAATTGCATTTCTAAGCCCCGGAGTTTTTCCAATAAAACCTCTTCGGTTTCCACCACTTCTTCTAAACGGTTTTTGTCTACAAAATCGATAAAAGAAACATCTGCCACGGTGTAGTCTTCATCATAAGGAATCACAATAGAGGTCCCCTGCTCTGTTTCCCCCTTAAGTTGTAACTGCAAGGTTTTGGTATAACCTTTCAATTGTGCATTGCCCTTGAAATATCCCGGGCCATAAAAAAGAGCATTGGGTTCATTTTCGCGGTCGATGATCAATAAACGGTCTGTATCCAAACTTAAATCCAAAAACCATTTATAAAAGTTTTCATGCGAGATCGATCCCTTGAGTAAGCCTAGTGTATTATTTTTAGTATCCTTCACCTGAACTCCCCGAATCAAGAATCTCTGATCGATTAAGTCTACTTGACCATTGTCTTCAAAAGAATAGTCCACTTGCGTATAGGGAAGACTCAGGCTGCTGCCATGAAACTTCAATTGCCCCAACTGTTCGAGTCTATCGAGTGGTCCCCAAATATTGATATCTCCGCTCATATCTCCTTCAATATTGGTGATTTTATTTCTTCCTAAAGGAGAGATAAAATCTATTGGAAAACGACTAAAGCTAAGAGTCATGTCTAGGGCTGGATTTACCCAACCAAGTCCACTTCCTTTTACTTCAAATGGGGTTTTGGATTGGTGGGTGTTTTTTATTTCATATTGAAATGTTTCCGTTTCTAAGTTCCCCACAAAATTCAAGTCTAACTGACCTAAATCTTCTCGATTAATATTTAATTCATTCCACTGTAAATCGAGACGAACCCCCTGCTGTGCTGGTGAACGAACAATTTTTGTTTGAGCACTCAGCAAGCCTTGAACATCAAAAACATCCGAAAAACCCCATAAGGAAGCGATTTGAACCTGCTCCAACCCAATGGAAACATCGAGATTCTGAGGATTTTCGTACTCCCCTGAAAGGACAATTTTTTCTTTTTGGTGTTGAAATTCTAAACCATCTAAAGCGTATTTGACTCCCTTAGTATTGAGATACAGTAAAGGTTTGGATCGATTCATAGGATTAATATCCCATTGCTTACCCAGGTAGGACATCTGTGAAGGTCGGATACCAAACACAATTTCTCCCTGAGCCCCTTTGGATTGGAATGCGTTGATATTCCACCGACTTTTAAAGTTCCCGGAAGTTGACGTTTCCCCCTTAAAATAAAGAGTGTCCTTGATCTGTTTACTGATGATGTCTAAGCGATTTAAGCGAACAGATTTGGTTTTTACACTATCTGCATGAACATAAGCATTGTAGAGGATGTTTTTGTTTTCGATTCGAAAGTCAAAATTATAGGCTTTAAAATCTCCCATTGAAAAATAGGGCGCCTGTACACGTAAACGCGACTGCTGATTTTGATCACTGATGATTCCGTTACAACTAAAGTTTTGTAAGGCTTGAATATCAGGATAAAGGGCTTTAAGGATTTTTTGATCGAGATTGAAATTAAACTTTAAACGCCCCTTTGGAGCTTCAGAAACCGGGAAAAGGAATGGGAATGCTTCGTTTGCTGTTTTTCTGATTAAGGCTTGGGTCTGGCTCAACTGAAATTCCCCGGCTACTTGGCCGCTAAGAATATCTTCGCTCTTGACCGCTAAACGGGTAGAACGCCCCATTTTCTTTAAAGTGAGCTCCAATGGCTTAAAAACAACAACCGTATCCCCACTTTTGATCGAAAATTGATCCATTAATACATCTCCTTCCATCCGGTCCCAATCAAAGCCTCTCCAGCGGGCTTTAACATAACCGTTGAGTCCAGTGGGTCTGCTCCCCAGATCAATTGAATAGGCTTTAGGGTCGAGCCCTAAAAACAAAAGCGTCACAGACTGGCGATCCATTGGATCTCCTAGATTCATTTGAGCCAAAAGTTCTATGGAACCTTTGTCGGTTCTGTTTTTCCATTGAAGCTTTAATCGCTTAT
>WTJH01000096.1 GCA_011524915.1 Flavobacteriales bacterium
GGCTGTTGTTTTCGGGGAAAGTGAGTTCAAAGGCCTCGGGGGCAGGGGCGGAGATGTCTCCGCTGGAACAGGCTCCCAGAAAAATCAATGGACAAAGGATGATATGTCTGAGGTTCATATTATTCTTTTATGATTAATAAAGATTGGTCTACCGTTTGTGCTTTGACCTTGATATAG
The DNA here is from genome assembly GCA_011524915.1 of Flavobacteriales bacterium. Classification (GTDB taxonomy): domain Bacteria; phylum Bacteroidota; class Bacteroidia; order Flavobacteriales; family Flavobacteriaceae; genus WTJH01. Next base: position 178 of record WTJH01000096.1, read on the forward strand.
TAACTGGCTTGCTTAAACGCAGTAGTATTGATTTGGATTGTTCTCTGTACAGGACTTAAGGCGTATACTTGCCCAAAAATTTGCTTTCCATCTGTGGTGTAAATTTCCACGAGAGCCTCCGTATCATTTCCTCCAACAAACAATTGAATTTGATCTTGGAAGGGGTTTGGAGCTACGGCTATATCATAAGAATTAATGTATTGTTGTTCGAATACTCCTTGACATTCGATCCCGTTGGTGATTCGAACGTTATTAACTCCTTTAGACAATTTTAGCGCATAGTTACTTTGGTCTGTTTGTATGCTTTTACCGTTATGAACGATAGTGTATTGTGTCCCCCCTTTCAATTGGAAGTAAACAATTTCGTCCCCAACATTGTATTGACTTAAAACGTCTAGGCCAGCGGGGTCGTTGAGGGTTACTTGGAAGCAACGTTCAAACTCAGATGCAGGGATACCGTTGACTGTTATACAGATATTATACACCCCAGCAGAGAGTTCTGTTAATTTATATCGACGACTTTCGATGGGCTGACTAATGATGGTTTGAGGTCCTTGAATACTCAATATAAAGTCATAGGTGTTCCACCCCTGAACATTGACTTCGATGCTATGGTTATCACCACACTTTTCAATTTTGGAGATTCTAAAGTTTTCCACGGGGAAACTCACAAGAATACAACCATTTTCGTCTACCAATTCTCCTAGAGGTGTATCAGGACAGTTGTCGTATGGATTCCATACCCCATCATGATCAAAGTCGTCCGAAACATCCCCGATACCATCTCCATCTTCATCGGTTTGTGCCGGGTTGAAGACGAGTGGACTGTTATCGACTACATCAACTATACCATCCGCATCCGTATCTTCAGTAGGATTAGCCAAACGCGATTGGAGTTCAATGACTCTTGGACGTCCTTCGGGAACTTGCAATTGATATTGGGTTACGGGAATTGGTACTTCGGCTGCACCATCGTCCATATTTTCATAGGTTACGATAACCTCGTAAATATTATCTCTATTATGATCTCGAGGGTTTTCGAAATCCGGAGGGGTAATGAAGTCTAAAAAGCCTTCTGCTTCTGGATCGGAATTCTTTTCGCCGCCTACGGGACCACTAGTTTCAGGCTCACGAATGATGAAGAGGTGTGCATCGGGACCACCCGAGATACGTTTACGGATTTTCCATTTACCAACACCTTTGTTGAGCGGATGGAAATAACGGCTGTAGTCTACCTTAGCATCCAATGATTCGTTCATGACATCAAACACAGTAATAAAGAAATAGCCCGTGTAGGTGGTGTTCGGAATATCCGATACAGGAACCGTCACCGAGGTCGTAGAAGTCCCTCTTTCGCTGGTGGCCGTGATGTATATTACATGTTCTGTTTGAGTTTCATAATCCAAGGCTCCCGACAAGATGATGTTGTCTCCCTCTAGGGTAAATAGCCCCTCAGCATTGCTGATATTGACATTCACAGGAAGGTTATCAATATCAAAGGCATTGATAAGTCCCACAAAGGTTCCGACAGCAGCATCTTCGCCAATTTCGGAGATCAGGGTAGTAATCACTGGATCTGGGTCACAGGCATTCCCCGTTCCATCTCCGTCATTATCGGCTTGGTCTGCGTTAGCAGTTTCCACACAATTATCTTCGGCATCGTTGATCCCGTCTCCATCGGTGTCGATTTGGTAGATCGAGCATCCTTCATCATTTACCGTACGCCCTTGTAGGGTATCCGGGCAGAGGTCGTCGGCATCGCTTACTCCGTCACCATCCGTATCTATTTGGCTTAAGGAACATCCGTTTTCGTCTACTGTTTCACCGCTTGGAGTGTTGGGACAATCGTCTTCCGTATCCGGAATACCGTCCTGATCGGTATCCACACACAAGAAGATATACTGTATCATATCTGAGGACGGAATACGGTTTCCATTGGCGTCGTAAAGGACCGAAAGTAGGGTAACAATTAAAATCTGGTTACGTGTAGCATAGCCTGCTAGATTGGCTTCTAAACGAACGCTATATCCATCCTCTGATAGTTCTGTAGATATTCCTACAGGGCTTGTACTGTTGAGCACTGCCGTCCCCGAACTGAGGGCAAATCGGAAGTTACTTGTAGAGACATCTCCAGTTCCATTGTTTGAAGTAAATACTTTTTCATCAAAGTTTAGGATAAACGTACGGTCGGCACTACACGGATTAGCGGTAGAAATCAAATTCGGTGCATCTGTATCTAAGTCATAGGTGACCGTAATTATATTACTGATGGCAGCACAGAAACCTCCTCCTTGAGAACTTATCGTATTCCGACGGAAATAGGTTGTTTGCGTCAGATTTCCAGGCGTATAATTTTGTGCGGTTGCGCCCGGGATACTTGTGAACGTTTGTCCGTTGACGGATTGTTGCCATTGATAGCTTACGCTTCCTTGTGCTTGAGCTGCTGTTCCGCTGAGCTCCGCAGGAGCTTGGCTGATACTGCTAATGGTATATCCTGCGGCTAGAGTTCCTGGATCGATAATAACGTTTCCAATCACAGTAATGGATTGGGTATGCGTACATCCGGCAGGACTTAAGACCTCAACTGCTATGGTATGTGTGGCAGTTGTTGCCGTAGCCACATCACTCATATTGAAGATCGTACTGCTACTTTGTTGCATCTGGATTCCATTAACAAAGAAGGTATAGGTCGCATTTGGCACATCGGAACTCGCCGTGATATTGACACTACTATACCCACAGAAAGCCTGATTGAAAGTGTTATCTGTTAGTGTTAAGGTTGGAGTGGAAACACACGAATTGGTGCCTACCTCGTTATTGCTTTGTTGAGCGTTTAGAGGATTTCCACCTGAGTCAAGGACCTGACTGTCCTTTAAATTTACAGTGATGGTCTCTGATCCACTTACATAGCCGATCAAAGAAATATCTAAAGTAAACTGAGTTCCACTGCCATTCACCTGAATTGGTGCAGTGCTGGAAAGTGTCGCAGATCCTCCTGTAATACTCAATTCGAAATCGTCAGGCATCAAAGTACCAGTAGCCGTATTTGAGCTAAAGTTGGTAAATACCGCTTCGTTAAAGTTGACTTGAATTTGAGTATTGGAAGCGTTGATACTCGTACTGCTGATGTAGGGGAGTGGTCGAATGGTGTAAATAAACCCTTGATAGCCCTGAGTGCTACTCAATTGTTCGTTGATCACTGTCCCTCCTAAATTGATAATTGCACAAGGTCCAGAGCCTCTTTCCCCACCAAAGGCACTGATCTCAAAGTTGGAAATCCCACCCGGAACTTGATTCAATTCTACCAGCACACTATTGGAGACCTCAGAACAACTGAGCCCATTAAAGGTACTTGTTGTAACTCTTCTATAATAGGTGTTTCCGTTGATCCCGCTAGGGAAGACATAATTTTGATTTGTAGCTCCGCTCAGATCGCTAAAGTTGATATCGTCTGAACTGAATTGCCATTGATAGCTGATAGTCCCCGCGGCGCTTGCCACTGTTCCCTGAAGGGTATTGGGGATCATTCCGGCAGCACTTACCGTTTGTGCCCCTGTGACCGTACCTACATTACTGATAATATTCTGTACATAAACGGCGGTCACCACCCGAGTACATCCGTATACACTTTCTACGGTAAGGGTAACTTGACCGCTGCCTGCAACCAAAGTTGTTGCTGATATTTGTAGGGTTCCACTACTACTGGCATAGTCCACACCATTGATACTAAAGGTATAACTCGCTTGGGCCGCATTGGAAGTGGCCGTAAGGGTTACCAGTTCGTCTCCACAAGCTGTATTTTGGTCTAAAGTACTGGATAGGGTAAGGGTAGGGGGAACCACACAAGGATTGGGTTGCACCTGATTGTTGCGTTGATTTTCACTGGCGACTACAGATCCTGAATTAAATACCGCATTTGCCGGGAGGTCTATGGTAATGGTTTCTTCTCCCGTTATGGGGTCGTTGAGGGCGATTCCCAATGTAAAGACTTTTCCGTTTTGAGAAATACTGGTCGGGGTTGTGCTCGATAGAGTAGCTGTCCCCCCCGTTATAGAATATTCAAAATCTGAAACCTCTAAACTGCCTGTTGCTTGTCCGCTGGAACTACTCGCAAAAACAGCTTCATTAAATTCGACTTGAATTTCCGTATTGGTAGCATTCAGAGTAGAGGATACAATGGCAGGTCTGGGTCGAATGGTATAAATAAATCCATTGTAGAGACTAACACCATTGGTGTTTTCGTTGATTACAGGTCCCCCCAGGTTTAGAATAAGCGTATCATTATTGGAATATTGGCCGCCCAAAGAGCTGATGGCATAGCTGCAAACTGTATCAGGGATTTGGGTAACTCGAATCAGCACAGCATTGGAGATAACTTCGCATAGTACGCCATTAAGAGAACTGCTTGTTACTCTTCTGTAGTAGGTGTCTGTTGTTAGTCCACTACTAAAGTTTAAATTTTGAGAAGTAGCACTACTGATATCTGTATATGCACTACCTCCATCGGTAGATAATTGCCATTGGTAGCTGATGGTTCCGGAAGATACCGCTGCAGATCCTTGTAGGGCGTTTGGCAGGGCTCCAATTGAACCAAGGGTTTGACTGGCCGTTATACTGCTTGCCGTACTTATACTGTTGACAACAATGCTCACACTTGCCGTACTGCTACAGCCAGACGGCGTATCGACGCGTACAGAAACGACATCACCATGAGTCAAAGTATAGGTGGAGGCACTGGTATGCGAATAGGTGGCACTAGGTCCATTTTGGTATTCCACACCATTGATAAGAAAGACATAGGTAGGACTTTGTGCATTGGTCTGAGCCGTAAATGCGATACTGTCATAGTCCGAACAAAGGGTATTCGAGCTTGTGTTGGAACTGAGGCTAACAGTTGGTTTGCTCGTACATGGATTGAGTTGAGCCGTATTGCTGGTTTGTGCACTATTGGCTACATTACCTGCAGCATCGTAAACGGCATTGGGTTGTAAGTTTACCGTAACCGTTTCTTGTCCACTTGTAAACCCATTGAGAGCCAGACCAAGGGTATAGACAGTTCCACTAACGCTAACACTTGTGGGAGTGGTGCTGGAGAGCGTTGCTGTGCCCCCGTCCAAACTGAAAATAAAATCTTGAGCATCTAAGGTTCCCGTAGCGGTATTGCTACTATAACTCGAAAAGACTGCTTCGTTAAAGCTTACGGTGAGTAATGTATTACTGGAATTGACCGAAGTAGAAATGATGGTAGGAGAAACGGTATCGTATTCTCGAATGGTGTAAATAAATCCGTTATACAATTGTGGACCCGAGAGATCTTCGTTGATGACAAAGTCTCCCAGATTAACAATCAGTTGGGTTCCATTTACGGACTGCCCCCCCAATGCACTCATTTCCCTCGAAGTCATTTGTTGACCGAAGGAGATGGCAGATACCATCAATAATATGGAGAGGAGTTTTTTCAAGTATTAATTGAAATTAATAGACAAGTAGGGTTCCCTTGAGAATACTTGGTTTCCCAAGGGAGACGATATACTTGTTCTTATTGTTGAAGTTGCTTTTCAAAGGCTTCCATTCGCTCCATAAGCATTTGGATTTGCGCTTTGAGTGCTTCATTTTCTTCAATTAAAGCCTGAACGCCCTTCAGAGCTACACCCGAAACATCAACGGTACTGAGGTGCTCATTTTCACCCGCAACACCTACTTCGAAGGTTTCTGTAAACTCTTCAGCAATAGGTCCAATGTGCGTTTCGGAAGTGTTTTTATAATCCCATTTAGAGATGTTTAATCCTTTAATTTTTTCTAAAATCCAAGCATTGGAAAGAGTTACAAAGTTGGTTTTAAAGGCTATACTTGATGCATTGGTCCATGAACCACCATCGGTAAGGTAGGCACCATTTCCGTTTCCATTATACAAGCCCACTTGGAATGCGGCTCCAGCTGCGGTGGATTGTCTTCCAAATGCCCAATCAGTTGTGCTTACCCCACCTAATACCACAGAATTCGCTGATGAATTGGTAGCTGTTGTTCCAATTGCTACAGCATTTATCCCGGAAGCAACAGCATCATATCCTATCGCAATAGCTCCAGTACTACCATCGCCTTGAATTTCTGATTGAGCACCAATGGTAATTGCTCCGATATGAAAATCAGATGTTGAAGAGGTCGTACCTATTTTTGCTTGGGACCCAATAGCTACTGCATATCTTGAATTTTGAGCTAAAAAGGTTTCATAGCCCACCAAAACACTTTCGTAGCCACCAAAGCTTGCTCCATTGTTGTCTATGGTAGCTCCATGACCGATAGCCACCATTCGGAAAGCTCCAGCTCCACTTTGTACATCTCTACCTAAAATCACATCTTGAGCAGCAGCTCTAGCATCCTTTCCGATGGCTATTCCACTATTTCCAGTTCCTGCTGAATTAACCGAAGCACCTTCCCCAATAGCAATTGAGTAATCATCCCATGTAATTGCATCATGACCGATGGCAATACTTTCGTCACTTCCTGCAATCGCAGTTTCACCAATACCAACACTTCTATTATCAGTTTGTGATTGATATCCTATGGCAACCCCATCTGAAATATTACTCCCTGATGAAGAAGCCCACTGCCCAACAAAAGTGTTATTACTTCCCGTGGTTACATAATATCCAGTGTTGTCTCCTAGCCCAGTATTGTTGGACCCAGTGGTGATTTGTTGTAAAGCTCTTCTTCCCAAAGCATTGTTACTACTTCCCGAGGTCAAGGCTTTTAAACTTTCAAAACCGATGGCCGTATTTTGGCTTCCTGTGGCTTTGGCCATTGCCAGGGATCCTACAGCAGTATTTTCACGTCCTGTAGTGATAGCACTCAAGGTGCTACTCCCGATCCCGACATTGTTGCGTCCGGTCGTTAAATTTTCAATGGCTGAAGATCCAATAGCTACATTCTGATATCCAGTTGTAAGATCCACCAAAGTATTGTGTCCAACAGCGACGTTGTTATTTCCAGTAGTGATATTGGTCAAAATTCCAGAACCGAGACCTGTATTTCGATTACCCTCTGTATTCGACGCACTTAATCCAGAAGGGAAATCGTCGATAAATGCATTTCCAAAAGCATCTAAGTGAGATTCAGAGATCGTCGAAGTAGCTACAATTCCGGTTAGGTTCGATCCGTCTCCATAAAAAGCAGTGGCCGTAATGTTGGCGCTAAAATTGGCTCCAACAGCAGAAATAACGCCCGCAGATGCTGTAACTCCATCTAAACTAGAACCCCCAGAAGAAGGAAGTGTTACTTGATTACCATTACTAATGCTCAAAAGAGTTCCAGAAATAGTCAAGGTTTGACTATCTGTATTGGAACTTGAAGTACTAAGGGTTACACTATTTCCGGAGCTGATCGATAATACATTTCCAGAAAGGCTTAGGGTTTGACTATCTGTTCCGGTCGAAATTCCTGTAAGACCAGAACCATCTCCTACAAATGCCCCTGCCGTGAGTGTTCCAGTAATTGATGCTGAGGCAGCTGCTATAGCTCCGCTTAAGCTTACTGATGTAGCTGAGATGGCGCCTGAGCTGATGGAGATACTGCTTAAGCCACTTGTTCCACCTGAGTTTTTAGCATAATAGGCAAAGGGTACACTTCTGAGCTGATAGGTTCCTAAGTCTACATAGCCACCTCCTGTATCTACTTCATTTTTGATGAATAAGGCATTTCGGCTCCATTGTATGTTTTCGAAATTGACACCACTAATTTGGGTCCCAGTACCCACCACAAAGTTGACAAGACCATCTACGGTGGTGTTGGTCGTATGGGTTTCGGCATAGGCGGTTGCACCTGATGCGGAATCATAAATAATGCTAACACGCATGCTAACCGACTGATTAGCAATTCGTACGCCACTGGCATCTTTAATGATGGCTTGGTAGTTAATTCCTTCCTGTGCCACAGAAAAAAGAGCACAGCACAAAGTCAAAATGGGGACTAGGATTCTTTTGGAAAATATCATTTGTTTAAGGTTCTGTTTTCAGGGTAAATATAACAGTTATAGGCATATTTTATTTATAAATTAGTAAGTAATATTATGAGT
>WTJH01000093.1 GCA_011524915.1 Flavobacteriales bacterium
ATATAGGTGGCTTTGACTCCTGTGGCTAAGTTCCAACGTTTGGCAGCGACTAGGGATCCGTCTTCTTCGAAGACCCGTACTTCGGCCGTATTGGGACCGGATTCTCCTTGGTTCAGGGCCAGAAAATCGATCTTGTTAAAGCCGGGGTCTAGGTCCAATTGTACCACCTTAAACTGGGTTTCCAATAGGATGCTGGGGTGGACTACTTCATCGTTGACCAATACCTGAATCAGGTCGCCATCGGGATGTTCGTGGTCCCGCATAATGATCCGAACAAATTTTCCATCGGATCTCAGGTCCCCCAAATATTGATCTTCCTTAAAGTTGGGGGCACTTTTTTCTCGCTCTTGAGGGGTTTTAAGTCGACGGAGATAGTCCTCGGCTGGGTCCAAAAACTTTTCGTCGGGTTGCATATCCAAAGCCTTGCCTTGGGGTTTTTCCTTTTCAAAGCTATAGGTCTTGTCGGTCCCCATATTTTTAAGAAAGGCATTGTCGGGCTCTTTGATCAGGAGGGGGTTCCCTTGATCTTTGGGTTTCATCAGCCCTTTAATTTGGTTGGGCTTTTTTTCTTGAGCCCAACAGAGGCCACTAGCTCCCCAACCCCAAAGGAGCAGTAAGCAAGCCGCTTGGAGGGTGTTTCGGTGGAGAAGTGTCCAGACTTTCATACTCAAAAATAGCTCAGATCCATTCCATATGCAATTCTGGAGCTTGGCTTTCTCCAATTTTAATATACATTTAAGAAAGAATTTAAACTCCAACCAAATGACCCTTCCCTCCCTAGACCTCGGTGTAATTGTATTCTATTTTGTCTGTACCCTACTGCTGGGGTGGTGGTTTTCCCGCCGGGCCGGGGGTTCGGTACAGGAGTTCTTTTTGTCGGGTCGGCAAATGCCCTGGTGGCTGTTGGGGGTGAGTATGGTGGCCACTACTTTTTCTGCCGATACCCCCAATTTGGTTACCCAGTTGGTTCGGGAGCAGGGTGTGGCGGGCAATTGGTTGTGGTGGTGTTTTTTACTGACCGGAATGTGTACCGTATTTATCTATGCCAAACTGTGGCGCCGGTCTGGGGTGTTTACCGATCTATCTTTTTATGAACTCCGCTATGGGGGCCGAGGTGCAGCTCTGTTGCGCGGCTTTCGAGCGGTCTATTTAGGCTTGTTTTTTAATGTGATGATTATGGCCAGCGTTTGTTTGGCTGCCCTTAAGATTTTTGGAATTTTATGGCCCGGCTATGCCACTCAAGCCCTGTTTATTGGGGCGGGCATTACGCTGCTCTACAGCCTTGTAGGTGGCCTAAGAGGCGTGATTATCATCGACTTTTTCCAGTTTTTTTTGGCTATGGTCGCCACCATTGCGGCAGCCGTTTATCTGTTAGACCTGCCCGCCGTTGGGGGGCTTTCCCAGTTGTTGGAAACCCCAGTGGTCCAATCCAAAAAAGAGTGGTTTCCCGACGGGAACGATTCCGAGGCGTGGATCGGTCTGCTTATTTTACCCTTAGCCGTACAGTGGTGGAGTGTTTGGTATCCCGGAGCCGAACCCGGCGGCGGGGGCTATATCGCCCAACGGATGCTTTCCGCCAAAACCGAAAAACACGCCCTTTGGGCCACCCTAGCCTTTAATTTGATGCACTATGCCTTGCGCCCTTGGCCTTGGATTTTGATTGCTTTGGCCTCTTTGGTGATGTATCCCTCCTTAGCCGATATTCAACAGGCGTTTCCGCATCTAGACCCTGCCATTATCAATCATGATTTGGCTTTTCCCGCCATGCTCACCCATCTTCCTCAAGGCTTGTTTGGGCTGATGCTAGCGGCATTGATGGCGGCCTTTATGTCTACCCTTTCTACCCATCTGAACTGGGGAGCTTCTTACCTGATCCACGACGGTTATCAACGCTTCTTCCGGCCGCAAGCCGAGGAAAGGGAACTGATGTTGGCCAGTCGACTGTGTATCGTTATACTTACTTTACTCTCCTGTATTCTGGCGCTGCAACTGCAGTCTGCCCTACAGGCCTTTCAGATCCTTTTACAGATCGGTGCCGGAACAGGGCTTTTATTTTTGCTCCGTTGGTTTTGGGTTCGGATCAATGTTTGGAGCGAACTCACGGCTATGGGAGCCTCCTTTGTGATTGCTCTCCTGCTCGAATTTTGGATCGGGATCGACTGGACTGCCTCCACCAAATTGTTGGTTGGGGTAGGGACCACCACAGTGCTGTGGGTTTGCGTAACCTTGATGACTCCACCCGAAAGTTCTTCCATCTTAATCGAATTCTATACCCGGGTACGTCCCGCCAGTCCCAGTTGGAGGCGGTTTTTAGCCGCTCAAGACACCGATCTTGATGCTTCTGAACAGCGTTCAGACCTTGCCCGTTCCATCCTTTGTATGTTTTTAGGGATTTTGGGCACCTATGCCTTGCTGTTTGGTACAGGCAAGTGGATCTATGGAGAACCCTTATGGGCTTTGGTGCTATGGGCCATCGCGGGGCTTTCTGGGCTGTTGCTCTATCGCCAGTTCCGCCATCTGAATTTTGACTAAACCAACAGCATCCCCACCAAGGTTGCAGAGATTAGAGACACCAAGGTTCCGCCAATCATGGCTCTAGGGCCTAGGGCAATCAGGTCTTTTCGCCTTTCGGGAACCAATACGCCTATGCCTCCCACCTGTATGCCAATGGAAGCAAAGTTGGCAAAGCCACACAGCATAAAAGAAGCCATCAGCACCGATTTGGGGTGCTGCAAACCGCCCGTAACCATCTCTTTAAGATCGGCCAATTGGGCATAGGCTACAAATTCGCTCGCCACCAATTTTATACCCAATAACTGTCCCAAAAGTGCCGTATCCGGTCCGGGAACTCCGATGATCCACATCAATGGAGCAAAGAGGTAGCCCAAGACAAACTCCAATGACAGATGCGGATAAGGCGTATTTTCTGCAATCCAAAGGTTGAGATTTCCGATTTCCCCAACGGCCTCTAAAATTCCACTCACCAGGGCAATCAATGCAATAAAGACCAATAACATGGCCCCCACATTAACCGCCATCCGAACCCCTTCTTGGGTTCCGTTGGTGATGGCATCCAGAAGGGTATCGCCCACCTGATGGTTATGTATATCTATTTTGGAATCCACCTCATCCTTTGGGGGTTGCATGATTTTGGCAACGACCACTGCCCCCGGAGCCGCCATAACCGAGGCCGCCAACAGGGCTTTGGCAAAGCGCAATTGACTCTCGGGATCGCTTCCCCCTAAAAACCCAATATAGGCTCCCATGACCGAGCCAGCTACGGTGGCCATTCCGCCGACCATAACCAAAAACAATTCGGACTGGGACATGTTCTTTAGGTAGGTTTTTATCAAGAGAGGTGCCTCCGATTGGCCTAAAAAAATATTTCCAGCAACCGATAAACTTTCGGCTCCACTGATGTTGAGAGATTTGGTGAGTCCCCATGCCAAAGCCTTGACAATGGCCTGTAAAACCCCAAAGTAGTAGAGCAATGACGTGAGGGCAGAAAAGAAAATAATGACCGGTAGGGCTTGAAATACAAAAATAAATCCGCGTCCCTCTGCACGGCCCAATTCGCCCAAAAGCATTTGGGTTCCCGCCCCGGTATAGTCTAAAATTTTGACAAAGAAATTCCCAAAAACTTCAAAGAGGGTGGCCAAGCCTTCCCAATAGAGCAAGCCTACAGCAATAAGCCCTTGTAGGAGCAGGCCTGTGCCTACTGTTTTCCAGGGGATATTTTTTCGTTGACTGCTCAGGGCCCAAGCCAGGGAGAGCAATACCAATAGCCCCAAAAGGCCGCGGCCGATCGAAATTAAGATGGGATTCATAGGAGTTGTTTAGGTCTTCTTTCAAAGCTAAGCAATCCCCGTAGAAAACTTAAAAATCTTCTCGTAAGGTTTTTTGAATGGTGGACAGGGTGGTCATCAGGGTAATTTTATGTACCGAATCCTGATATTTTCCGGATTCGATTTTGTGTTCCAGATGTTCGATAAATTCCTGAAGTTTAAGGTCGTTTGTTTGCATCGGGTGTTAATTGAGCATGGGGATTTCCATCAGTAGAATTTTAGAATCGGCGGCAACTTCAAAGGGGACGTTTTGCACCTCCGAAAGTCCTAGGGCATCTCTGCGGTTTAGGGTTTCGCCAGCTACAGTGGCGGAGCCTTCAATGACCATGATATAGAGTCCGTTGTCTTCTTTTTTAAGGGTATAGTCGAGGTTTGTGGCTTCGGAAAAATCGCCCAGATGGAACCAGGCATCCTGATGGATCCAGACCCCTTGATCGTCCGGGTTAGGGGAAAGAATCTGATACCAACTGTTTTGAGTTTGCAACTCTTTTATGGAAATTTGGTCGTAGCGGGGTGTGACATTCTTTTGGTTGGGAAAAACCCAAATCTGGAACAATTCTACATCTACATCGGCATTTTTGTTGTATTCGCTATGTAAAATTCCAGTTCCGGCACTCATCACTTGGACATCTCCCTGCCGGATTACTCCAACATTGCCCATACTGTCTTTGTGTTCCAAATCTCCAGCAAATGGGATGGTAATGATTTCCATATTGTCGTGCGGATGGGTTCCAAAACCCCCACCGCCAGCGATAAAGTCGTCGTTTAAAACCCGCAGAACCCCAAAGTTCATACATTCGGGATTAAAATAATTGGCAAAGCTAAAACTGTGATAGGTTTTGAGCCAGCCGTGGTCTGCATGCCCCCGCTGCTGGGCAGGGAAAGCTCTCTTTTTCATAGTTGTGTTTACAATAGTTGTAGGTACAAATATACAATTAAATTTTTTTATTCTTCCTTTTTGATTTGCTTTTGGGCTTTGAGGACGGTTTGGATGAGTTCGTTTTTGGTATCTATGTATTTGATCAGTTCTTTGACCTTTTCTTCGTCTGCTTTTTGTTGGGCAAATTTGGCTTTTTCTTCGGCTATGGTGGTTTTGATTTCCTTGTAGGTGCTAACGATAAAGCCGATGACAATTAGGCCACAGGCAATCAGGGCAATAATTTCTTCGGTTTCACTGAGATACATAAGTGGTGCAATTTTAGTTTAAAGGTACAAAAGGGGAATTTTTTAAGCCGATAGTCCCACAATTTTTTGCATAAATGCGTCGGCAAAAGAATCCCGATTGGGGTCGTGGCCAATGTATTGAAGAAAAGTACTTTCTTTCGTATGCCCGGTCATTTGCATGAGGATTGGAGTGGGGATTTTTCCAAAAAAGTTGGTGGCAAAAGAGCGGCGCAGATCGTGGGAGCTCATCACTTGATATTTGGGGTAGATCCCATAGATTTTGCGTTTGCTTTTGCCGTCGTAGCGGGCGGCATGTACTTTTTGGTGGATCCCTGCGGCTTTTAGGACGGCTTTCATATAGCGGTTGAAGCGGGCGTGTTGGACGGGATAGGGGAAGTCGTTGCGCAACAGCTCCACCACATAGGGGTGGATGATGCCTACAGTAATTTCCTTTTGGGTTTTTTGTTGAACCAAATCCAGATAGAGCCCCCTTGGCCGGCCGGGCGGAGATTTTCCGGGCGGATTTGCATCAGATTGGAGATCCGCTGTCCCAACCAAAACCCGATAAGGATCCATTTTCGGGTATTTTCCAGATGGGGTTTGGAAAGTTCCAATTGTTCAATTTTTTGGAGTTCGCTAAAATTGAGGGTGATCAGGATTCGCTGATGTTTGGGCTGGCTAAAGCTGCAGAGTTTTAGGGCAAAGGGATGGACCCGAACTTCATTTTTTTGGGCGTCTAAACAAATGGTTTTTAAAATCCCGATGAGGCGACCGGCATAGTTGAGCGTAAACTTTTGGTCTTCCAATAACCACTGGCTGAACTGCTGGACCACCTGCTGATTGAGCTGATGAAAATGCAAGGCGGGGTGGCCGTGTATTTTTTCGAAGCGTTGCCAGTTTTTATAAAAATTGTCGTAGTTGCGGAGGGTATTGGGGCGTAAGCCGGGCAATTGTTGGCGGTTACGCCTGTAGGGGGCGTTTTGGATAAAGTATTGGGTGTAGTGATCTACAAATGTAGGGCACCGGTCCATGATTTGGAGTTTAGGGCAATACGAAGCGTCCGTTTCAGTTTCCATATAAATTAGTATTAATGCTCGGTCCCACAAAAATTTTAACAAAAAATCCCCCAGACCGAAAAAGAGATTTTTTTCGATTTGGGGGATTAAAACACTATAAATCAAAACTCTAGGGGTTGTTTAGACCCTTAGAGATTGGAATTTAATTTTCTGCCAACAAGGTTAGCTCGTTGATGGTAGCATGGTTGTTGATGCCCGATCCAGCACCTGCACCTGGAGTAGCAGCTGCTCCATTATCGGTTTGGTTATCTGCATTATCTCCAGGTGTACCAGACCTACCATCGGGTCCGGCTTGGGCGACAGCATCTCCATCTAAAGATGCGATCAAGGTTCCCGCTACTGTTGTTCCTGGAACTGGTCCAGCCACTTCATCATAGCTAAGGTTAAAGACGATGTTTCCGGTATGGCTGCCTGTACGGTTTTGGTAAGCATGGATCAATTGCTTCAAGCGATACAGATCCGCTTGGACCGCTTTGGCGGGAACATAAGCGGTGGTTTCTGTTCCGGCTTGGGCCGCGGTATAGGAACCGAGCAGTTTATTGCCGGTTACCGTAAAGTTTAGATCCGTAACCGGTTCTGCTAAACCAGCACTGTCGGCTCCCGTATCTACTTGAATTGAGCTGAGTTCTGCATTTCCGGTAATCGTAATTGTTTTTACCCGTTTGACTGCTGTCATATTCAGACTTTCGAGATCCGCATTGTTGGTAATGGTTACGGTACTGGCAAAGTCTCCTGTAACATAGCTATGACCCAGAGTAATTTCTTCCAGATCAGCATTGTTATTGATTTCAATAGCCTTAATATTCCCAGACGTATTGATTTCAGTGATTTCCCCATTGTTGGAGAGATCGACTAAGCCTAAAGAGCCGCCTAAGGTAACCGATTCAAGTTCGGGAGCATTATCCGAAAGCACCTGATTGTTTTGGTTGCCATGACCGGGTGTGGCTGCCACTTTACCTGTAACATTTAAGGTTTCTAAATCTACAAAGCCATTTACGGTCAATTGAATCCCATTTTCTAATTGGCGAACCGTTAGACTTTCTACAGCTGGGGCCATAAGAAGGGTATTGGAGGCACTTCCCACAGTTATATTTTCGGCTACAGTAAGGGTGAGAGATTCTGATACCACTAAGGTTTCGGCACTAAAGGTCTCAGCTCTAACCGCTGCAATTGCTCTTGCCCCTGTCAACTTATTAGCAGTAAAGGCAGTTGCATCGGGAGTGGTTATATTTCCTGTAGCTGAGGTGAGTTCTCCTAGGTTAATGCTTTCTACCTCGTTGATCGTTAATTGTGCTACTGAAGTTAGAGAACTTAAGTTGACACTGCCTGCAGTTATAGTTAAGTGCTCACCTGCCGTTTCCAGGTCGCTTAGGTTTACGGAAGCTCCATCGTCTGCGGTTAAGGTATAGCTGTGCGTTCCTGTACTGCCAATATGCGCTCGAATGGTGGCATCGGCTTTGGTGGCTGTAACTTGCGTACGGGCAGAAGCGGTACCGTCATATCCGAGTTCTACACTGCTGGCTTCATTAGCGGTAAAGTTTAAAACTTCTATATCACCGATATTTACCGTTGTAGCATCATTAAAAATTGCTGTTCCCACAGCAGCTACAGCCGTGCTTAGGCGGGATCCATCTACGGCACGGACAATCGGGAAGTTTACATTGGTGACACCTTCCCCGTCGGTTAGGGTGATACTTCCGGTTTTGGTCAAGAGTGGGAAGTCGTAGTCTGTCGCATAGGTGAGCTGTACTTGTTTGCTCACACTGGTAAGCGCCGCTAGGTTTGCAGCTTTGGTGTGTACATTCAGATTTCCATCCACAAAACTAATTTCAGAGGCGTCTAGGGTATGGGAGGCATGGCCGGTTAGGTTGAGGTCTCCCCCGGAAATGACCATAATTCGCCCCAATATGGTATTGACCGCCGTGATGGAATCTCGAAGCTCTTCGTCTGTAATATCCACCGTGAGGTTTCCTCTGACGTTGGTAAACTCTCCTAAGGATTTTGCATAGGCCAATTCCGCTTGGTTGGTGATGGAAATGGGTCCTTGCGCAAAGGCATTACGAGAAAGGAGTTC
>WTJH01000079.1:0-28526 GCA_011524915.1 Flavobacteriales bacterium
TATGGACAAACAAAGTCGTAAAGCCCATTGGGAAAAGATTTATAGTACCAAATTGTTTACGGAAGTCAGTTGGTATCAGGCGGAGCCTCAAGTATCGATGGACTATATCGAGGCTATGGAGCTTGCTACCCATGCTGCTATCTTGGATGTTGGCGGCGGGGATAGTTTTTTGGTGGATCGTCTGTTGGCGGCAGGCTATACAAACATCACCGTTTTAGACATATCCGAAAAGGCTATTAAACGGGCGCAAAAACGTTTGGGAGCTGCTGCAAAGCAGGTCACTTGGGTGGTTTCGGATCTTTTGGATTATAGCCCCGACCATAGTTTTGACTTTTGGCACGACCGGGCCGTCTTTCATTTTTTAACCCAGTCCGAGGAACAACAAGCCTATGTTGCTTTAGCAGCTCAGCATCTTCAATCCGAGGGCAAGCTTGTCATAGGTACCTTTTCGGATCAGGGACCCACCCGATGCAGTGGGATCGATATTCAGCAATATTCCGAAGAATCTCTTTTGGAGCGTTTTCAACCGCCTTTTCGGCAGTTGTTTGCCGAACGTTTGCCTCACCAAACCCCTTTCGATACGGTTCAAGAATTTTTGTTTATGGGCTTTGAGCTGCCCTAAACGCCTCCCAGCAGACAAATGGAGCTAATTGCTTGAGATTGACGAACGAAAGCGGTATTTTCGTCCTTCCTTTTTGTGCTATGAGTAAGTTAAAAAACTTTTTATCGTCTGCTAAGTTTCAGCAATTAGACGCCGGTTTGGAATCGTCCAAAAAATCTTTCTTTTCCAAACTCACCCAAACCATTGCGGGGCGGTCTACCGTCGATGCCGATCTGCTCGACGAACTAGAAGAAATGCTAATCGCCTCCGATATAGGCGTACAAACGACCCTTAAAATCATCGACCACCTTGAAGCACGGGTAGCTGAAAAAAAATATCTCAACACGACCGATTTGGCCTTGCACCTCAAGCAAGTGTTGTTGGATATTTTGGTCAAACCCAGTCCCGACCCCACAGCAGTTCAGGGAACCCAAGTCTATATGATTGTTGGGGTCAATGGGGTAGGGAAAACCACTACCGTAGGGAAATTAGCGCATCGCTTTCATCAAGAAGGCAAAAAAGTGGTCCTAGGGGCTGCCGATACCTTCCGAGCGGGGGCCATCGATCAGCTGCAAATCTGGGCCGACCGGGTGGGGGTTTCTTTGGTGAAACAACAAATGGGGAGCGATCCGGCTTCTGTAGCCTATGATACCATGCAGTCGGGGGTGGCTCAAGGAGCAGATGTGATCCTGATCGATACGGCAGGGCGTTTGCACAACAAGGCCAACCTCATGCAAGAACTTTCTAAAATCAAACGGGTGATGTCTAAGGTAATCCCCGAAGCGCCCCATGAGGTGCTTTTAGTTTTGGACGGCTCCACAGGTCAAAATGCATTTGAACAAGCCAAACAATTTTCGGCAGCTACAGATATTAGTTCTCTAGCGATCACCAAACTCGACGGGACAGCCAAAGGGGGAGTGGTCTTGGGGATATCCGACCAATTTCAAATTCCGGTACACTACATCGGTGTGGGCGAGGGGATCGAAGACCTCCAGTCCTTTGACCCGGAAACTTTTATCACTACATTTTTCAGTTAAACATGCAAAAACTATTACGATTTCTATCCATTTCGGTATTGGTCTTGGGTGCGATTTATTTAGTCGGACCCCGAGTAGAACGTCCCGTTTTGGACCATCCAGCTCCCGAAGTGCCTCAGGAACTTTCCCAACTAGAGGCCTATGTAGCCACTCAAGAAGCGGCCTACCCGAATATTAAAGCCGGGAATGCATCGAAGATCGTTTTTGCGGACAGTATTCCCCAAAAAACACCGTATAGCTTTGTGTATCTGCACGGTTTTTCGGCCAGTCATGAAGAGGGTGCGCCCGTCCATACCCATGTGGCACAAGCCTTTGGAGGGAACCTATACCTTCCCCGATTGGCTGGGCATGGACTAGAAGAAGAGGAAACCCTACTCACATTTACCGGAACCAATTATCTGGACAGTGCCCGAGAAGCACTGGAAGTAGCCAAGGCCCTTGGAGATAGTATTGTAGTGATGGCTACCTCTTCTGGAGGAACCCTTGCCCTGACTTTGGGTCAAGAACCTAAAATTGCAGCTTTTCTACTGTACAGTCCCAATGTAAAAATTGCCGACCCCGCGGCCAAGCTGCTTTCCAAACCTTGGGGACTCCAATTGGCACGTGCGGTTAAGGGAGACAAATATCATCTGATGCAAAATTCGAGTGAAGCGAAAAAGCAATTTTGGTCCACCAAATATCGCTTGGAAGCAGTCACCCAGCTCCAACGTTTGATGGACAGAACCATGCGTAAGAGAACCTTCCGAAAGGTAAAAGCGCCCCTATTTATGGGCTATTATTATAAAAATGAACAGGAGCAAGACCCTGTTGTTTCCGTCCCCGCCATGCTCCAAATGTTCGATCAGTTGGGTACTCCCACCCACAAAAAGAAAAAACAAGCCTTTCCGGAGGCAAACGAACACGTCCTAACTTCGTATATTTCTACTAAGGTTTATCCTCAGGTAGCTGCCCGTTCGATCAATTTCTTGTCCGAAGTGGTGGGACTTGAGCCCAAACAGGAATAAAAAATCAAGGCGTATGAAAAAGATAGGGCAGTATTTGTGTGTAGTTGGGATCTTACTGATTTTTGGATGTGCTCCAAAGCCCGCCCAAAATGTATGGGAGTCATTTGACGAACAAGCCTTGATTGCCCAAAATCAATCCCATCCGCTTCCGAGGATGCAGTATAAGCGGATCCTTTCCAAACACCGAGAGCGGGGAGCGATCTGGCAATCTTTAGTTTCCGAAATCCAAGCCTTTGGAGTTGAAAACTATGAGCGACTCAAGCCCTTTATCTTAGAACAAAACATTCCCAGCTTACAGCAAAACAGAGCCAAGGGTGTTTTTTCTTACGAAGAGCTGACCTTGTTTTATCTGTACCGTATATACTCCATTGAAAACGATCCGGAACGTTTTGTCAATGCGGTGATAGCCTTGAGCCCCGACGCTCTAGCAACGGCAAAGGCGCGAGATAAGCAAGCCAAAGAAGTGGAACCCTATTCGCTTTACGGTATTCCGGTATTGCTCAAAGACAATATCAATGCAGCCGGTATGCCCACAACAGCCGGTGCGGCTGCTTTAACCAACAATCGGACCGACGATGCCTTTTTGACTCGAAAGCTTAAAGATGCCGGGGCGGTTATTTTAGGAAAAGCCAACCTAAGTGAGTGGGCCTATTATTTTTGTTCGGGATGTCCGGTAGGTTATAGTGCCTTGGGTGGACAAACCCTCAATCCCTACGGGCGCTATCAGTTCGAGAGTGGGGGGTCTAGCTCCGGGAGTGGCGTGGCTGCCGCCATGAATTATGCAGCGGTAACCCTAGGTTCCGAAACTTCAGGATCCATCCTTTCCCCATCCGCCAAAAATAGTGTCGTGGGTTTAAAACCTACGGTTGGGCGACTCAGTCGTTCCGGAATTATCCCCATTTCCAGTAGTTTAGATACGGCTGGTCCCATCACCAAAAATGTTCTCGATAATTGGATCGTGTTTAATGCCATTCAAGGCCCGGATCCAACAGACGCGGCTGCATTAGAAGGGAGTCTTATCCCCATTCCAGAGCAGTTGCCTCAGGATTTACAGGGGAAGAGGATAGGATATTTTAAGAATTTTCAGACCGATACGCTCTACGCTCGGGCCATCCAGGACCTAGAAGCTTTAGGAGCCGAATTGGTTGAATTTGTCCCGACAGAAATAAATCTACAAGGCTTTGCCAAGCTATTGGACGTGGATATGAAAAAGGATCTACCAGCCTATTTTCAACAGCATGCTGCAACAGATAATCCTTTTGGATCTGTAGCCGATGTGGTTGCCTTTAACCATCAGGATACTCTTTTGCATGCGCCTTATGGACAAACCTATTTTAAGGGAATTGTTGCCGACACGACTAGCCAAGAATCCTTTCAAAAACTCAAACAAAGATTACTCAGCGAGGGGCGTCGCTTTTTTGAAACGGCCATGCAAACCGAAGCTTTAGATGCAGTAATTTCTATTGATAACTACACAGCGGCCTATGCAGCGGTGGCGCATTACCCAGCCTTAGCTGTTCCTATGGGATATAAACCTACAGGAGAACCCTCCGCTCTCGTCTTTATTGCACCCTCCCAGCAAGAGGCTGTCCTCTACACTCTAGGGAGTGTTTATGAAAGCGCAACCCAATACCGTCAAGCACCAGATTTTAAATAATATGCGAACGAAAAGTATTCATCAAAAAACAATTAACGTAATTACCCTAGGCTGTTCCAAAAACGTCTATGATTCTGAAGTTTTGATGGGGCAGTTAAAAGCCAGCGGGAAATCTGTGGTGCACGAAAAAGAAGGAGAAATTGTGGTGATCAATACCTGTGGATTTATCGATAATGCCAAAGAAGAATCGGTCCAAACGATATTGGAACAGGTGGAGCGCAAGCAAGACGGGGAGGTCGAAAAAGTCTTTGTAACCGGCTGCTTAAGCGAACGCTATAAGCCCGATCTGGAAAAAGAAATTCCTGATGTCGATGCTTATTTTGGAACGACAGACCTACCCATTTTACTTAAAACCCTGGGGGCAGACTACAAACACGAATTGCTAGGGGAGCGTGTCAACACAACACCAAAACACTACGCCTATTTTAAAATATCGGAAGGTTGCGACCGTCCGTGTTCTTTTTGTGCCATCCCTCTGATGCGAGGGAAACACCAATCCACTCCGATTGAAGATTTGGTGAAGCGGGCTCAAACCCTTGCAGAAAATGGGGTTAAAGAACTTTTAATCATTGCCCAAGATTCTACTTTCTATGGGTTGGACTTGTATGGAGAACGCAAATTAGCAGCCCTTTTAAAAGCGCTTTGCCAAGTGGAGGGAATCGAATGGATTCGGTTGCATTATGCTTTCCCGACCAATTTTCCAGAAGATATCTTGGCCGTGATTCGGGAAGAGCCTAAGCTGTGCAACTATTTGGACATTCCTCTACAGCATATAGCCGATCCGGTCCTTAAGTCGATGCGTCGAGGGACCACTCAGGCCAAAACCACGGCTCTTTTGCAACGGATACGGGAACAAGTTCCGGGGATTCGTATTCGAACCAGTATGATTGTAGGCTATCCCGGAGAAACAGAAGCCGATTTTCAAGCCTTGAAGGATTTTATACAAACCGAACGCTTCGATCGACTGGGGTGTTTTACCTACAGCCACGAAGAAAATACACATGCGCATGCTCTCGAAGATGACGTGCCCGCAGAAGTAAAACAACAGCGAGCCAATGAATTAATGGAGCTTCAAGCGCAGATTTCTTGGGAACTGAATCAGGCCAAAGTAGGCGAAACCTTTCAATGCCTGATCGACCGAAAAGAAGGAAATTATTTTGTGGGTCGAACAGCTTTTGACTCTCCCGATGTGGATAACGAAGTACGGATCGATGCCCGGGAATATTATGTGAAGCAGGGAGATTTTGTTGCGGTAGAAATCCTATCGGCAGACGATTTTGATTTATATGCCAAACCTGTAGACAGTCAACCTTTGGAAACCTCTTGATGCAAGCTTTTGGATTCGACTTTGCGCAAACCGGAGCACTATCTCCATTGATGTTGGACTACCTCCAAGACGATCCTCGTTTGCAGGCCTTTCATTCGGGACTGCCCAGCCAACAAAAGCTGGTGGAACAAGCCCAACAAAAGCAAAAGCACTATCCTTCAAGTCATAGAAAAGTTTTGACCTCCGTCTTGCAAAAGCAATATGCGGGCTTGGATTTTCATCCCAAAGTAAGCGCAAACATCGACAAGCTTAAAGACCCCGCAACCCTAACGCTTTGTACCGGACATCAATTGAGTTTGATGACGGGTCCCTTGTACTTTATCTATAAAATACTCACCATCATTAAGCTGGCCGATGAGCTCAATGCACAGCCAACCGGTTTCCAATATGTACCTGTTTTTTGGATGGCTTCCGAAGACCATGATTTTGAGGAAATCAGTGCCTTTCAGTCTCAAGGAAAAAAATTCCAATGGAATCAAGATCAGGGGGGAGCTGTAGGAAAAATACCCCTGGAGGAACTTCAAAAAGTATTGGACTTATGGGAAAAAGAAGGCTTAACAGGACCCTATGCTTCGACTATTCAAGACTGGGTCGAAAAAAGCTATAGACAAGCCAACACCCTTGCAGAGGCTACTTTTGTATTGGTACATCAGATCTTTCAGACCTATGGCTTAGTGATTCTAGATGCCGACAATGCAGCACTCAAACAGCTTTTTGTTCCCTATATGCAGCAAGAGTTGAAACAACAGACCACTTTTGAGTCGGTCGGGAGCCAAATTCAAGCTCTAAAGAAAAACTATAATGAAAGTTTTAAGCCTCAAGTCAATCCACGTCCCATCAATCTGTTCTATTTGGAAGCGGGCAGTCGTAAACGAATAGTAACCACCGAAAACGGATTGGCACTGGAGGACCATCAACTGGACCGAAGTTTGGACGAATGGGTAGCGGCAATTGCTCAAACGCCAGAACAATTTTCTCCGAATGTTCTGATGCGACCGCTCTATCAAGAATGTATTTTACCCAATGTAGCTTATGTAGGAGGGGGTGGAGAGCTTGCCTATTGGCTTCAACTCCAATCGAGTTTTACCGCCTTTAAGATGCCGTTTCCGTTGTTGTTATTGCGGCAGTCTGCATTGTTATTTACTTCAAAATCTCACCGCAAATGGCAGCGTTTGGGCTTAGAGCTTAAAGATGTTTTTCTTCAGCGCAATGCACTTATCAATAAAAAAATACGACTCATCAGTAATATTGACCTGGATTTCGATCCTTTAAAATCTGTGCTTGAAGAACAATTCACCTATCTGGAAAGCTTAGTTGCACAGACCGATGCCTCCTTCGAAGGTGTGCTGATGGCTCAAAAGCGCAAGCAAATAAAAGGCTTGGAGCATTTGGAAAAAAGATTGCTGCAAGCTCAAAGAAAAAAATTGAAAGATCATGTGTCTCGATTGGTATTGGCACACGAATCCTTTTTTCCGGGGGAGAAACTACAAGAACGCACCCTCAACTTTATGGATTTTTATGGGGTAGAAGGGGTAGCACTGCTGGATTTTTTATATCAAAATTTCACACCATTGACTCCCAAAATGATTGCTGTAGAGCTTTCGTAAGAAAAGCTTTTCGGTATGGATTAAATTGTATTTTTGCGCATGCAAGAAAAAGTCCTAATACTCGATTTTGGTTCCCAGTATACCCAGTTGATTGCTCGGCGTGTTCGGGAGTTATTTATTTATTGTGAAATTATTCCCTATCACAAACTACCTCAAGACGTTTCCGCTTACAAAGCTCTGATTTTGTCCGGATCTCCATTTTCGGTCCGATCCGAAGATGCCCCTCAAATCGATTTAGAGGTGATTCAGTCGGGAATCCCCGTCTTGGCTGTTTGCTATGGGGCTCAGTATTTAGCGCATCATTTGGGAGGAGAAGTAAGTCCTTCCAATACTCGAGAATATGGACGGGCCAATTTGGCTTACCACAAAACGGATGCTCCTTTATTAGTTGATATTCCTGCAGAGAGCCAGGTGTGGATGAGTCATAGCGATACCATAAAACAATTGCCTGCTCAGGCGCATTTACTGGCCAGTACGGCAGACGTAACCAACGCTGCTTATGCTTTTGACGAACAACCCATTTTTGGATTGCAATTCCATCCAGAAGTTTATCACTCCACTGATGGGAGTACTTTACTCAAAAACTTCTTGGTGGGTATCGCTGGTTTTTCACAAGATTGGACCCCCGATTCTTTTGTGGATATGACGGTTGCCGATCTTAAAGCACAGATTGGAGACGAGCAAGTTATTTTGGGGCTCTCCGGGGGAGTCGATTCTACCGTTGCTGCCATATTGTTGCACCGTGCCATCGGGAAACAGTTGCACTGTATTTTTGTCAATAACGGTCTTTTGCGAAAAAATGAATTTGACCAAGTACTACAGCAATACGAGGGGATGGGCTTGCAAGTGAAAGGAGTCGATGCTTCTGCTACTTTTTTGGGAGCCCTCGAAGGAGTTTCCGACCCGGAGCAAAAACGCAAAGCAATCGGGAATACTTTTATTGATGTTTTTGACGAAGAAGCCAAGCAGGTCACCGATGCCAATTGGTTAGGGCAAGGGACGATTTATCCAGATGTGATTGAATCTGTTTCCGTAAATGGCCCTTCAGTAACCATCAAATCGCACCACAATGTGGGAGGTTTACCTGATTTTATGAAGCTTAAAATAGTTGAGCCTTTGCGGATGCTCTTTAAAGACGAGGTGCGTAGAGTCGGGAAAAGCTTGGGGATAGATCCTCAGATTTTGGGACGTCATCCGTTCCCAGGGCCTGGGCTTGCGATTCGTATTTTAGGTGATATCGATGCCGAAAAGGTTCGTATACTGCAAGAAGTGGACGCTATTTTTATTGCCGGACTAAAAGAATGGGATCTTTACGATCAAGTGTGGCAGGCAGGAGCCATTTTACTTCCTGTAAATAGTGTTGGTGTCATGGGAGATGAGCGGACTTACGAAAAATGTGTAGCTTTAAGAGCTGTTCAGTCTACCGATGGGATGACAGCCGACTGGGTTGATTTGCCGTATGCGTTTTTGCAAAAAATCTCAAATCAAATCATCAATCAAGTGCCGGGTGTTAATCGGGTGGTCTATGATATCAGTTCTAAACCTCCAGCGACCATCGAGTGGGAATAAATCTTTTGTATGAAAATTCGTCTCGGTTTTTGGATTTTTCTTTTGAGCTTTCAAGCAGCTTTATGGGCACAAACGCCCCAAAGTTTTATTTCTCATAAAGTTCGAAAGAGTGAAACCCTGTACAGTCTATCGCGACAGTATCAGGTCAGTGTAGATCAAATCCTAACCTACAATGCTATTGTCAAAAAAACGGGACTTAAAAAACGAATGATCCTACGGATTCCGGTTTATGCATCGCAACCGAAACCCGAACCCAAAGCTGAAACGCAAACCAGTTTGTATACCGTTCAGCCCAAAGAAACCAAATGGCGGATTGCCTATAAAAACGGAATTACCGTCGCTGAACTGGAAGCCCTTAATCCACAAATCAAAGAAGGCTTACAAATAGGGCAACAAATCCAATTACCTGCCAAAGAAAATCCTACAGATACCGTGGCCCTTGAGGTCGATGAGTCCTTTAACTACTACAAAGTGCAGCCCAAAGAAGGGTTTTTCCGGATCCAGCAAAAAATAGGGGTCGACCGAGCCACATTGGAGTCTTTAAATCCCGGTTTAGCGGAAAGTGGTCTTCAGGTGGGAATGATTCTTAAAGTTCCTGGGGAGGCAACGGGACAATTGAAAGTCGAAAATGCTTTGTTGGTGGAAACTACTCGTTTGGCAGATTCTCTTCAATTACCAGCACAAGTTTCGCTGGCCTTATTATTACCCTTTAAGGGGAATGAAATTCTTTTCGACTCGGTTGCCCGAACCAAGTATCAGCTCAGCCGCAGAAACCTGCATACCATTGCCTTAGATTTTTATTTTGGAACACTTTTGGCAGTTGAGGAAGCCGCTCAATTAGGTGTTCAAGTATTGTTGGAGATTTTTGATACCCAGAACGATAAATACCGCATCAAACAATTCGTGGAAGAAGGAAAGCTAAATGGATTTGATGCATTTATTGGTCCCTTAATCCCGGGAAATTTCGACTTTTTAAGTAGCTCAAAGCTTTTAGCTAAAACTCCAAAAATATCTCCCCTTTCGACCAAGCCAGTGGTGTTTAGGCCCCAAGTATTTCAATCGGTTCCCTCGGAGGAAAGTCTTCGAGAACGCATGTTTGAATATTTGGAAAAGTATCCAGACACCCTCGCGAATGTCTTTGTGGTTGCCGATAGTCTCCACCGGCAGTTGGAACCTCGGTGGAAAAGTCTCTATCCCCAAGCCCAATTCCTACGACCTGAAGGGAGCAATGTACTTGTGCCCGATTTGGTGGATTCACTTTTAGTAGATACGCTTCCCAACAAAGTCATTTTAGAGTCCAAGGACTTAGCATTAATTGCCAGTACCACCTCCTTACTCAATGCGCAACTGTCCAAAGGAAAAGCAATAGAATTGTTTACTTCCTACAAGGACAATATCTATGACAATGCCCAAATTCCTAAAGAACAACTGGGAGCGCTAAAATTTACTTATCCGGACCAAAGGCGTCCGCTACAGGAAAATTCCGACACCCTATTTATGGAGAAATTTCGATTGAAATTTGGGAACTTTCCAGAAACCACAGCGATACGAGCACACGATTTAGTTTTGGATCTAGTTCTTCGAATTGCCGTTCGTGGGGATTTGTCCTCGGCAACTGATCTAGGCCGGACCGAATATCAGGAAAATGCCTTTGATTATCAAAGCTCGGGGGTAGATGCTTATGAAAACAAAGCGCTATTTATCTTACAACATCGTGGCTTTGATGTGGTGGAGTTAAAGAAATAGTAAAATTACCCATTCTTTCCCTGCTAGATTTTGTAATTTTGAGTCCGGATAAATGAAAAAGCGTTTCAAAACCGGATGGCAGCCAAATACATATTTGTTACAGGGGGTGTAAGCTCTTCACTCGGAAAAGGAATCATTGCAGCTTCCTTGGCCAAACTGTTGCAAGCACAAGACTTTAGAGTTACAATTCAAAAATTTGATCCGTATATCAATGTGGATCCAGGAACCCTAAACCCCTACGAACACGGGGAGTGTTTTGTGACGGACGATGGTGCCGAAACCGATTTGGATCTAGGGCACTATGAGCGTTTCTTAAACGTCAATACCTCTCAAGCCAATAATGTGACCACCGGTCGGATCTATCAAACCGTAATTGAACAAGAACGCATGGGGCAGTTCTTAGGAAAAACGGTCCAGGTAGTGCCTCATATTACAAACGAAATCAAACGGCGTATTCAACTCTTAGGACAGAACGATGAATATGATATCATCATTACTGAAATAGGGGGTACCGTCGGAGATATAGAATCATTGCCCTATATCGAGGCAGTGCGTCAACTCATTTGGGATTTAGGGAAAGAAAATACACTCAGTATTCACTTGACTTTAGTTCCGTATCTGGCAGCAGCTGGAGAATTAAAAACCAAACCAACACAGCACTCTGTAAAAACACTTATGGAGAGTGGAATTTTGGCGGATGTGTTGGTCTGCCGTACCGAACACGAACTTTCTGCAGATTTGAGACGTAAGCTAGCTCTCTTTTGCAACGTAGAGACGGAAGCCGTGATTCAGTCCATCGATGCAGAAACCATCTATGATGTTCCTTTGTTGATGTTAGAAGAAGGCTTAGATCAGGTGGTTTTAAAGAAATTAAAGCTTCCGACCAATCGAACGCCTAAGCTCAACGAATGGAACAGCTTTTTATCCCAACTAAAAAATCCAACCGCTGAAATTAAAATTGGGTTGGTTGGAAAATATGTTGAACTTCAGGATTCCTATAAATCCATTTTAGAAGCGCTTATACATGCCGGAGCTACGAATGAAGTAACGGTTAAAGTAGTGAGCATACATTCGGAAGAACTAACCTCAGCCAATGTAGAAGCTCAGTTGGAAGGATTGCAGGGATTAATTGTAGCTCCTGGCTTTGGAGAACGGGGTATCGAAGGCAAGATTACGGCTGTTCGATATGTCCGGGAAAACAATATTCCGTTTTTTGGAATTTGTCTGGGGATGCAAATGGCAGTCATTGAATATGCCCGAAATGCGAAGCAATTGCAAGGAGCCAATTCAACAGAAATGGATCCAAATGCTACGCATCCCGTTATAGACTTGATGGAAGCTCAGAAAAACATTGAGCAGAAAGGCGGGACCATGCGTTTGGGAGCTTGGGACTGTAAACTGGATACAGGTCTGCCTCAAAAAATCTATGGCACTTCCCTGATTTCGGAAAGACACCGCCATCGCTATGAGTTTAATAACAGTTATACAGAAACTATTTTTGACGATCATTTTAAGATCGCTGGGACAAATCCGGAAACCAATTTGGTAGAAATTGTTACCCATACGCAGCACCCTTGGTTTGTAGGGGTTCAATTTCATCCCGAATACAAGAGTACGGTTTCCAATCCACATCCCCTATTTGTAGACTTCGTTCGTGCTGCAGTTGAGCACTCAAAAAAGAATTAAAATATTATGGAAGAAAAACGTTTTGATCCCTATCAGTTTATAGGATTTGTTTTAATAGCATTGATTCTTACATGGATGCTATATCGCCAAGCGGCAGTAGAACAAACTCAAGCTACTGCTACAGAGGAGGTGTCTGCCAGTCCGCAAACCCCCTCCGTTGTAGAGCCTTCGGACTCCATACAACAACTCCGATTAGAGCAGCAATTTGGATCTTTTTCCAAAGTCTTTCAATCCACTGAGGCCGTTACTCAAGTACTGGAAAATCAGTATATCCGCCTGTCACTCAATTCCAAAGGAGGACAAATTACACAAGCCGAACTCAAGGGAATCACGAACTATTTGGATGCCCCTTTATTTTTAATCGATCAAGGCAATTCGAATTTTAATATAGCATTCAAAACTCGGGACGGACGATTGTTGAATTCCGATCAAATGTATTTCCAAGGGTCGCTTCGTTCCAATGGAGCCACACAAATATTGACCTATACAGCGGCTTTGGCTCCTGGGCAACAATTACAATTTATATACAGCCTTGATGCAGATACGTACAAGGTGGATTTCCAGATACAAACGTCTGGGCTTTCCATGCTTGTGGATCAAGCTCAAGTGATTTGGAAAACAGATGCCTTTAGAAACTCTAAAAGTATCGACTATGAAAATCGATATACCGAACTCACCTATGGATATGAAGGAGATCGGGTAGATTATCTTTCCTTAACCTCTGACGATGAGGAAACGGAAAAAGATATACGATGGATTTCTTACCGACAGCATTTCTTTAGTCAAATCTTAAAGCCTGAATATCCGATCAAAGAAGTTCAGCTGATCTCTAAAAATTTAGCTCGAGAAGAGTCCTTGGAAGAAGCCTTTACCAAAGGATTTGAAACGCAATTTGCGTTGCAAACGCAGGGGGAAATTAATAATCGGATGTCCTTCTATTTTATCCCTACCGATTATCACTTATTGGCCGAACAAGAGGGAGATTTACAAGCCTCTTTACCCATCGGATGGGGAATTTTTGGCTGGATAAACAGATGGGTATTTTTACCATTATTTGGGTTGCTATCCTCTTTTTTACCTCATGGAATTGCGATTATAGTCATGACGGTTCTCGTTCGTTTGGCGATGTCACCTGTAACCTATAAGTCCTATTTGTCTCAAATAAAGATGAAGGTACTACGGCCGGAAATTGAAGAGCTAAATGCGAAGTTTAAGGACGACGCCGTTAAAAGACAACAGGAGACAATGTCCCTATACAACAAAGCTGGAGTCAATCCAATGTCGGGATGTTTACCCGCCTTGTTGCAGTTGCCTGTTTTTTACGCTCTATTTACCTTTTTCCCGGTGGCTTATGCTTTGAGAGGGAAATCTTTCCTTTGGGCGAATGATTTGTCTTCTTATGACTCTGTATTTGAGTTGCCCTTTACAATTCCTTTTTATGGCGACCATATCAGTTTATTCCCCATTTTGGCTTCAGCCGCAATTTTTGGGTATACACAAATGACTACAGGGCAGCAAGCCATGCCGCAACAGCCTGGAATGCCCAATATGAAAGTGATCATTTATCTGATGCCCCTAATGATGCTGTTTTTCTTTAATAACTACGCCAGTGGACTGAGTCTTTATTATTTCGTGTCCAATCTCTTGACCATTATTCTCATGTTGGTGATTAAAAACTACATCGTGGATGATACCAAGATTCATGCGCAAATAGAAGAAAACAAAAAGAAGCCTAAAAAGTCTGGAGGCTTTTCTGCTCGTTTGCAAAAAGCGATGGAAGAGGCCGAAAAGCAAAAGAAAGCTCAACAAAAGGGCAAGCGTCGATAGGTCTTTTGGGAAGTTGTACCTTTGCCTAAAAGGCTATCCATGGAAATGAGTGCGAAAGGGAAGCGTGTCGTTGTTGGATTATCGGGCGGAGTAGATTCCAGTGTTGCCGCATATCTTCTGGTGGAGCAAGGCTATGAGGTCATCGGCTTGTTTATGAAAAACTGGCACGACGAATCCGTAACTATTTCCGCAGAATGCCCTTGGCTGGAAGACAGCCATGATGCGATGTTGGTCGCAGAAAAATTAGGGATTCCTTTTCAAACCGTAGATCTTAGTGAAGCCTATAAAGAGCGTATAGTCGATTATATGTTCGATGAATATGCCAAAGGTCGTACACCCAATCCCGATGTGTTGTGTAATCGAGAAATTAAGTTCGATGTCTTTTTGAAAATTGCACAATCGTTGGGGGCCGACTTTGTCGCTACAGGTCATTATTGTCAAAAGGAGACCGAGCAAACACCCGAGGGCTCATTGATACATAAACTCTTATCAGGAGCAGATCCCAACAAAGATCAATCCTATTTTCTGTGTCAGTTGAATCAAGAGCAACTTTCACAAACACTATTTCCCATAGGGCATTTACAAAAAAGTGAGGTTCGAAAAATAGCTCAAGAGCAAGAACTGATTACTGCCGAGAAAAAAGATTCTCAAGGCTTGTGCTTTATAGGGAAAGTTCGTTTGCCAGACTTTTTACAGCAACAATTGAAGCCCAAAACAGGAGCCATCATTGAGATAGCTGCGGCACAGATCCAGGCCTATCCCGATTATGATTTTGGGAGTCAGTCTTTTGAAGATTTAGAAATGCTTTCGCAGGCACAAAAATATTTGCCTACCGATGGGAAGGAGGTTGGAGAACATCAGGGGGCTCATTTTTTTACCATTGGTCAACGGAAAGGACTGGCTGTAGGAGGTACTCCAGAACCTCTTTTTGTCATTGGTACCGATGTGGATAAAAACATTATTTATGTAGGGCAAGGAAGTACGCACCCCGGACTTTATCGTCCGGCTCTCAAGGTGTCCTCCGGAGAGATGCATTGGGTACGAACGGACTTAAAACAAGCCTCAGCAGAACCCCTTGAGGTAATGGCGCGTATTCGATATCGACAGCCGCTGCAAAAAGCACTATTGTATTCTACTGATAGGGCTACCTATTGGGTTTTTGAATCGCCACAAAGTGCTATTACTTCAGGTCAATTTGCGGCTGCTTATCTAAACAATGAACTGGTTTGTTCGGGGGTAATTGCTTAATTTCCTTGAATGAACAATCGTATCTGTAAACTCTTTAAGATCTCATATCCCATAGTGCAGGGGGGAATGGTATGGACGAGTGGTTGGAAATTAGCTTCGGCGGTCTCCAATGCAGGAGGACTCGGATTAATAGGAGCTGGTTCCATGCATCCCGAAACTTTTGAGCTACACCTCCAAAAATGTCAAGCAGCGACCACCAAACCCTTTGGTGTCAATGTTCCACTGCTGTATCCAGAAATGGAGCGTATCATCGCCCTTATTTTAAAGTATAAAATCCCTATTGTTTTTACTTCCGCAGGTAACCCGGCGACCTACACCCAACAGCTTAAATCGGCTGGATGTACGGTTGTTCATGTGGTGAGTTCTGTAAAGTTTGCTCAAAAAGCGGAAGCTTGTGGGGTGGATGCCGTAGTCGCCGAAGGCTTTGAAGCGGGAGGGCATAACGGACGAGAAGAAACCACAACTTTTACTCTGATCCCAGCAGTGAGCAAAGCCGTTGATGTTCCGGTATTGGCTGCGGGAGGTATTGCTACGGGAGCAGGGATCTTGGCAGCAATGGCGCTAGGGGCGGAAGGGGTGCAGATGGGGTCGCGCTTCGCAGTTACACATGAGGCTTCCAGTCATGCCGAATACAAAAAGAAAGTTGTTGAAGCAGGGGAGGGCAGTACAGTACTCACTTTAAAAGAACTTACGCCGGTTCGCTTATTGAAATCTCCCTTTTATCAAGCCATTCAAGAGGCTTATGCCTCAGGTGCATCCGTGGAAGAGCTCCGTCTGCTCTTGGGCAAAGGCCGCGCCAAAAAAGGAATTTTTGAAGGCGATTGGGAAGCTGGCGAATTTGAAATTGGCCAAGCAGCTCAGCTTATTGACTCCATTGAGGATGTGGCTACTGTAGTTCAGCAGTTGATACTGGATTATAAACAAGCACTAAAGCGTTTACAGGATCTATAAGAAGGATCCCGTTGACTTAGTCAAATACCGTAAATTCAGGAATCTAGGAATTAAGAAACCTCCTCAACTGTATTGAATTCTAGCTCCACCTGATTTTGTACAAGGTCTTCAAATGATTCTTCTTTTCGGATCAGGTGAGCTTTGTTGTTATGCCATAGGATCTCAGCTGGACGATAGCGCGAGTTGTAATTGCTAGCCATGCTAAAACAATAAGCTCCTGCATTATGGAAGGCTAGAAAGTCTCCTTCTTTAATTTCAGAAATTTGTCGGTTACTCCCAAAGGTATCCGTTTCACAGATATATCCCACTACGGTATAAAAGCGTTTTTTGCCTTCTGGATTTGAGATGTTTTCGATGTGGTGGTAAGCTCCATATAGCATGGGACGCATCAAATGATTAAATCCAGAGTCCACGTGTGCAAATACGGTAGAGGTCGTTTGTTTGACGACATTAACGGGGGTTAAAAAGTAGCCTGCCTGCGACACCAAAAATTTTCCTGGTTCAAAAATCAGTTGTAATTCGCGTCCGTACTCTTGACAAAATTGATTGAAGCGAGCACTTAGTTTTTCGCCCAACTCTTCAATATCGGTTTCGATATCTCCAGGTTTGTAAGGAACTTTAAATCCACTACCAAAATCAATAAAATCTAAACGATCGAATTGTTTAGCGGTCTCAAATAAGATTTCTGCTGCATGCAGAAACACCTCTATATCTAAAATATCACTTCCTGTATGCATGTGGATGCCGTTGATGTGCATCGCCGTATTTTCTACAATACGAAGGATATGAGGGATTTGGTGGATGGAAATTCCAAATTTAGAGTCGATATGCCCCACAGAGATATTGGTATTCCCTCCTGCCATAACGTGTGGGTTGATTCGGATGCAAACAGGTATGTTTGGATATCGGCTTCCGAATTGCTCTAAAATAGAGAGGTTATCAATATTGATTTGAACCCCTTTTTGGGCTACGGCTTCAATTTCTTTAAGGGATACACCATTGGGTGTAAACATGATCTGTTGTGGCTCAAAACCTGCTTTTAAACCCAAATCCACTTCCTGAAGCGATACTGTATCCAGTCCACAACCGAGATGGTGGATCCATTTAAGGATAGAGATATTGGTGAGTGCCTTGGCGGCATAGTTCAAGCGTAAATTGGGTACCGCACCAAAGGCCTGAGTGAGGCGATTGTATTGGGATTCAATTTTTTCGGCATCATACACGTATACGGATCGTCCATGGTGTTGGGCTATGGCTTGCAATTGTGAATCAGTCATATCTCGAAATTTGAGGTAAAAGTAAGATGTTTCTCAGGTATAAATGAAGTGCTGAGGAGCATTTGATATATTCTTAATAAAATGTTACAAATTAAACATAATCAAAGCAAGGGATTGTCAGGTTCCCTCTTTCGGATTTTATATTTTTGCACCAAGAAATCAAAACCTATGAATTTACACGAATATCAGGGAAAAGAAATTTTAGCACAATTTGGCGTTGGCATCCAACGCGGTATTGTTGCCGAAACACCTCAGGCTGCTGTTGAAGCTGCAGAAAAATTAACGGAAGAGACGGGTACAGGATGGCATGTTATTAAAGCTCAAGTGCACGCTGGAGGCCGCGGAAAAGGCGGTGGCGTAAAGTTGGCAAAATCATTGGAAGAGGTACAGTCCATTTCCGATACTATATTGGGAATGCAATTGGTGACTCCACAAACTCCACCTGAAGGAAAAACGGTTCACCAGGTATTGATTGCTGAAGATGTTTACTATCCCGGTGCTTCAGAGCCGAGCGAATTTTATGTGTCTGTTCTTTTGAACCGTGCCACGGGTAAAAATATGATCATGTATTCTACCGAAGGAGGTATGGATATTGAAACGGTTGCTGAGGAAACACCTCATTTAATCTTTACAGAAGAAATTGATCCTGGGCTAGGGCTTTTGCCTTTCCAAGCCAGAAAAGTAGCTTTTAACCTAGGTTTAAGTGGTCAGGCTTTTAAACAAATGACCAAGTTTATCACAGCTTTATACAAAGCTTATGTAGGCTCAGATGCATCTCTTTTTGAAATCAATCCGGTTTTAAAAACTTCTGACGATAAAATTATAGCTGTTGACGCTAAAGTGGTATTGGACGACAACGCTCTTTACCGACATCCAGACTATGAAGCCATGCGCGACCTGCGGGAAGAAAACCCCGTAGAGGTTGAGGCGAAAGCTGTGGGTCTAAGTTATGTGGACTTGGACGGAAATGTAGGTTGTATGGTTAATGGAGCAGGTTTGGCCATGGCTACCATGGATTTGATCAAACAAGCTGGTGGGGATCCTGCAAACTTTTTAGATGTAGGTGGAACTGCAGATGCTGCACGAGTGGAAACTGCTTTTAGACTCATTCTTCAAGATCCTAAGGTTAAAGCAATTCTAGTCAATATTTTTGGTGGGATTGTCCGTTGCGATCGTGTAGCGCAAGGAATTGTAGATGCGTATAAAAATATGGGTGACGCGATCAATGTCCCTATCATTGTACGTTTACAAGGAACCAATGCAGAGCAGGCTAAGGAGCTGATTGATGCTTCGGGACTAAATGTACAATCGGCAATTGAATTTAAAGAAGCTGCTGATAAAGTACAAGCTGCATTATAAAACAGACAAATCGTCAGTAAAATTTAGCTTTTTAATGACATTATGTCTTGAAATGCTTTTTGGTTTATTCTTTGTTCTAAATAAGGTGTATTAATTTTTAAAAAGATTTGCCTTATGAATTTAGTAAAACGAAACACAGCTTGGTATCCTTCTTTGATCAATGATTTCTTTACAAGAGACCTTGTAAACGATACTCCTTTTTTCTCAACTGCACTTCCTGCAGTCAATATTCAGGAACAGGAGACCACCTTTGAATTGGAGTTAGCAGTACCTGGCTTAGAAAAGAAAGACCTTGAAATTACAGTGGAAGAGGACACTCTAATCATTGCTTCTCAAAAGCGTGTAGCCCAAGAGGTGGACGGAAAATATACCCGTAAGGAATTCGGATATCATAGTTTCCGCCGTGCTTTTGCTCTTCCAGATAGCGTTGATCCTTCAAAGATCAGTGCCAACAGTAGTAATGGTGTTTTACAAATCACCTTACCGAAGCGCAAAGAAGCGCTTCCCCAACCCAAAAGAACGATTCAAATTCGTTAATAGGGTTAATTATTTGTTTTTGTTTGAAAACCGGTCCTTGGACCGGTTTTTTTTGTTTTAAAATCTAAACATATGTAATCGTAACTATGTGAGCGAGTCAAGAATTTAGAGGTCATAAATTTTAAATATTTCCCTATGAAATCTCCTCTTAAACTTTTTGTATTTACGTTGGCAGTTCTACTGAGTTCCTGTTATTCCCACAAATCGGCAGTTGCTTCTGGTGCGCACAATGATCAATTGATTCAGTGGCCGGAAGGTTACGCACCCGAAACAGCCGATTTTTATGTTTACAATGAGATTGACATTGCTGCATCTCCTGAAATTGTTTGGGATATTTTAATTCAGGCCGAATCTTGGGGCCAATGGTATCCGCACGCAAAAAATCTAACCATTGAACAGCAGCATAAAGATCGCTTGGATAGGGGAGTTTCTTTTCAATGGAATCCCGCCAAAAAACTTCAGTTTGTTTCCACGGTTCAGGTGTTTAATCCTCCCTATCAATTGGCTTGGAGTGCTCGCGAAAGCAGAGATAAGATGACGGCTTATCACGCCTGGGTGATTCTTCCAACGCCAAGCGGTTGCACGGTTATCACAGCAGAGTCTCAAAACGGTCCTCAAACCAAACCGGAGAAAATATTTGCGCCAAAAATGGTTTCACGTGCCCATCAAAACTGGTTGTTGGGTCTAAAAGAACAGGCCGAAGCGCTGTAGAATTGCAATTTCAAGGAAAATCGAGGCTTTAAAATCAGGCTTTAAGCGCGCCTTGGTATTCTTGAATCAAGTCTCTTAAACGAGCTGCTTCCATAAAATCCAAGGCTTTTGCAGCCTCTTCCATGGCTTTGCGGGTTTCGCGGATCTTTTGTTCGATTTGTTTTGGAGTTAAATCCCGATTTTCGGCAGCTTTGGCCGCTTTCTCTGCTCTTTCTTGGGCTTGGGTAGCAACTGAGTTTTTGGCCAGAGCATTGTCTAGGGATTTATTTAAAGCCTGGGGAGTAATTTTATGTTTATCGTTGTAGGCCGTTTGTTTACCCCTTCTGTATTCGGTTTCGTCTATGGTTTTTTGCATGCTGTCCGTAATTTTATCGGCATACATAATCGCTTTTCCGTTTACATTTCGAGCGGCCCTTCCTACGGTTTGTGTCAGAGATCGGTTGCTGCGCAGAAAACCCTCTTTATCTGCATCAAGTATAGCAACCAAGGAAACTTCTGGAAGGTCTAAACCTTCCCGCAGGAGGTTGACCCCTACCAGCACATCGAAAATACCTTTGCGAAGATCTTGCATGATTTCCACTCGTTCCAAGGTATCTACATCGCTATGGATGTATCGACAGCGTATTTGAACCCGACTCAAATATTTGGTGAGTTCTTCGGCCATCCGTTTGGTTAGGGTGGTGACCAAAGTTCTTTCGTCTTTTTCAACTCGTTGTTGAATCTCTTCTATCAGATCATCGATTTGATTTAAACTGGGTCGAACTTCAATGATGGGGTCTAAAAGTCCGGTAGGTCGGATGATTTGCTCTACATAGATTCCTTCGGTTTTCTGAAGTTCATAATCCGCGGGAGTGGCGCTCACATAGAGGACTTGATTTTGAAGGGCTTCAAATTCTTCAAATTTTAAGGGTCTGTTGTCCAAAGCTGCGGGTAATCGAAAGCCATAGTCCACTAAGTTTTCTTTACGGCTTCGGTCTCCGCCATACATGGCGTGAACCTGTGAAACAGTAACATGGCTTTCATCAATCACCATCAGATAGTCTTCTGGGAAATAGTCTAACAAGCAAAAGGGGCGTGTTCCAGGAGAACGACCGTCTAAGTAGCGCGAATAATTTTCAATCCCAGAGCAATAGCCCAACTCTCGAATCATCTCCAAATCAAATTCGGTACGTTCCTCTAATCGTTTGGCTTCTAAAGGTTTTCCAATTTCACGAAAATAGTCGACCTGCTTAACCAAGTCGTCTTGAATTTGTTTAATAGCGGTCTGAAGTACATCGGGAGAAGTAACAAAGATGTTGGCCGGATAAATATTGACTTTGTCGTATTCTTCCAACACTCGGTTCTCGATGGGATCAAAGGTTTCAATGATCTCGATTTCATCGCCAAAGAAATGAATGCGAAAGGCTAAGTCTGCATAGCCCGGAAAAATATCCACTACATCTCCTTGGACACGAAAGTTTCCTCGATTAAACTCGGCTGTGGTTCTGGAATATAAACTTTGGACCAAGCGATGCAACAACTGAGTTCTAGAAATCACTTGATCGCGTTCCAGAGTGATCACATTTTTTTGAAACTCCATAGGGTTTCCGATGCCGTACAAGCAGGAAACCGAAGCCACCACCAGTACATCCCTTCTGCCCGAAAGTAAAGAAGAGGTTGTACTTAAACGCAACTTTTCGATCTCTTCGTTGATGCTCAGATCTTTTTCGATATAGGTCCCTGTTACGGGGATATAGGCTTCGGGTTGGTAGTAATCGTAATAGGAGACAAAATATTCCACCGCATTATTGGGGAAAAACTGCTTGAATTCAGAATAGAGTTGTGCGGCTAAGGTTTTGTTGTGGGCCAGCACTAAAGTTGGGCGCTGGAGTTCCTCTACCACATTGGCAACCGTAAATGTTTTTCCGGATCCTGTAACTCCTTGAAGGGTAACAAAAGGATCCTGCCGATCAAAGCCAGAAACGATTTGTTTAATGGCCTGTGGTTGATCTCCGGTGGGTTTAAAATCCGATTGGATTTGAAATTTCATAGCATGCTTTGCTGCAAAAATAGGACTTCTCTATAAATCTCTTCGTTGAAGTATTTTATACGATCCCCAAATGAAAATGGCACTCCAAATCACCACAATCAACAGCGTTTCATATTGAACTCCTGGATGTGGGGCTATTTCCTGTCCAATTTGAGTAACGATATTCCGAACGGCCGAAAGCCGGGTAAAGGGTTCATCTATAGTATTGCTAAAGGCTTGCATCGGGAAAAATTGCATCAAATTTTCGGGGCTTAGCCAAGCCTCTTTTTCTAAATTAGATTTGGCCCAAATCCATACGACACCTTCCGAAAATTGCCAAAAAAACAGGATTCCTAGGGCAAAAGCTGAGCGTTTGATCCAAACGCTTAAAAACAAACAAAAAATAAAAAAACCGAAAAGCTTTACCGCATAGGCGAGTAAATAATCCATATCTGTAAAAATGATGGAAGCTTCGGTATAATCCGAATACATCAGCCCCAGTAGGAGGGAAGTAACTCCCAAGAAAAATGTAGAAATCAACACGAAGGTTGCAATCATCCAAACCTTAGACATCAAGAATTCCCATTTGCTTAAGCCATCAATTAAATTTTGTTTGAGTGTCCTATAGCTGTATTCGTTTCCTACCAATGCTACAATAACAACAGCAAAAAATATTTTTAAATAGGCGACTAAATAGCTATTGAAATGCCAAATGAAAGGAAAATTAAAAATTCCCTCTTCGGCTAAATGAAATTTGAGAAAACCAAAATTGAATTTTACTGTGGTTAGTAAAGCCACACTTGTGATCAATCCAAAATAGCTGATCATTAAAAATCGTGAAATGCGATTATTCCACAATTTGATCCATTCCAGTTGAAGTAGTCGTATCATCTCAATTATTTTGGGTAAGATTTAAAAATTGATCCTCTAAAGAAGGTTTGCGTTTAATCAAGTGTGAGGGATATATATCCTGTTCTACCAAGCGTTTGCAAAGTTCACTAGCGTCTAAAGTTTGATTCAGATAGGCTATCGACAGACCATTTTCAACGACAACTTGTTCTATTTCTTCGCATTGTTCCAAAAAGGAATTCAGTTGTGTTGTATCTGCTGCTTTAAGCTCAAAATAGCCATTGCTGTGCGTTAGTTCGTCTACCTTACCTTGATATTGTTGTACTCCGTTTTTAAGGACAATCACGTGGGAGCATACTTTTTCTACTTCATCCAAAAGATGGGAGGCTAATACAATAGTGGTCCCTTGTTGAGCAATGGTGGAAATGAGCTTCCGGATTTGGTGAATACCTTCCGGATCTAAGCCGTTGGTAGGCTCATCTAGGATTAATAATTCGGGTGTATTGAGTAGGGCAGAGGCAATGGCTAAGCGTTGTTTCATCCCCAAAGAGAAGGTTTTGAATTTATCGTTTCTGCGTTCCCATAGACCTACGAGCTTTAATTGCTCTTCAATGGAGTCCTCCGGACAATTTTTTATTTTACAGACCAGCTGGAGGTTTTTGTAGGCACTTAAATAAGGGTAAAAATTGGGCCGTTCGATCAAAGCACCTACTTTTTTTAAGGCCTGATGATTGCTGAGTTCTCCACCAAACCATTGATAGGAACCCGAACTTGGGTTGACAACTTGCAGGACCATTCCTAGGGTAGTGGATTTACCGCTGCCGTTGGGGCCCAACAGTCCATAGACTTGTCCTTTTTCTATGGTCATCGAAATTCGGTCTACTGCTTTGAACGATCCAAAGGATTTCGATAGATTGAAGAGTTCTAATAAGGGTCTTTGCATAGGGAAGAAGCTCAGAATTTATACTACATTTAACCTAAGGTTGTGAAACAATGGATAAACTAATATCAAAAAAAAAACCCTTTTATCCACTAGGGGAATTGTTAATTGATTTCTTAAAGCGGTACGATCGCTGGATTGAAACACCCATCAGTTATGAAGATTTACTCCGATTTTCCGGATCGGTAACAGTCTATGATGAAAACGATGAGGATACGCTTTGGGTACGGGTATATTACTCGGATTCGGAACGAACAGAGATTGATTTTAACTTAAAGAAGATCTATACTTTGCTTCATTCCGACGGAAACGAAATGGCATTATCCTACCTAAATGTTGATGCCATAGACTACTGTACTTTCGGGAATTCAAAGCCTTTTCGAATTAAAATTCGAAATATCTTAAATGATAATTTCACCTATTTCTACGTAAAAAAAACAGACGCTTCCCGAGTTTATGGCTTAGAGTTTGAACATATGCTTTCGCCCTATAACCTCAATTATTTAGTTAATGTCAATACTCTAGTCGAAGAACACATCGCAGGTATTCCGGGAGATATTTTTTTTAAGGAGCACCTCCCCAATGTAACTGCTTCACAACGCAACCAAATTGCAAAAGAGTATGTCAAGTTTAATGAGCGCTGTATGGTCCGATTACTAGGAGATATGCGCGCTTATAATTATGTGGTAATCCCTATTCACGATTTTGATCAGGTAATTTTTAGAATTCGGGCGATTGATTTTGACCAACAGGCATTTGAGGGAAAATTAAATGTCTATAGGCCTCAGTTTTTTAAAGAAAATCAGCCCATGGTTAAAATCATACGGGATCATCTACACAAGGATTCCATCATTCAATACAAGATTGAAGAACGCTCCATCATGGCTCGAAGGATTATGAGTTCTGGAAATCGTTTACGCTTATTGCTCGAAGCCATGGATCAGCAGCAAGTGAGTCTGGAAGCCAATATAAAACGATTAAAAAACGAAATATTTGGGTTTACCCAAGACAGCTCATTTTTAAATAGTGATAGTATGGGGCAAGTGATGCAGTCGAGCTTTGATTATATCCGCCGCAATTATGAGTCGGTCAATATGTCTAACTTATTCTAATAGAAGTCGTCTTCTTCCCAATCCGAAAGGTCTTCCTCTTCTAAAGAGGTTTCGTCAGAGGCATCTGCACTAAAGTTTTTTTCGGGGGCTTCTTCCGGAACGTCTCCTTGTCCAAAGATCAATTGTGGGTATGACCCACCAGCAGCTTCTTCTCCAAGTTCCATAAGTTCTACGAAAAAAGTCCACATCAATAGGAAATCATATACATAGAGCAATTTGTGTTGATCGGCTCCAAAAATTTCTTCTAATGGGGACTCGGCATAGTTTTTCCCTTCTCCTATGTCCATTAGTGGTAGTTCTTCGCCCTGTTCCCATTGGTCATTAGAAAGATAAAAAGCAGCCATTTCCTGTCCGCCAAAACCAAAGGCTTGAGCGATGGCTAAGTGCAGATCGTCTAGAGTGGCGTGTGCTTGAATTTCAATATCTCTAAAAACATCCTCTTCGATGTCCAGGATGACGCGAATTCGATAAATCATATTTGAGTTGATGGGTTAGGCAAGGTTAATAAATAAAATTGTCCTCCAAACATTAAAGTGGCTAAAAGGAGGTGTATGGGCTGAGTGCTGAAGGGGAAATCGAAATAGTACATCAAAGCACCACTAAAAATTTCCAATCCGATACAGCTTAAAACGAGTCCAAAGGCTCGAAATTTGATTTTATTTTTCCACAGCATCCACCAAATGCCTAAGTGGGTACCCATCACCAATAGCGAAAAACTGCGATGGATATAGAATTTTGCAGGGGCGTTCTCCAGCCAGCGATGGGGGAGTTGGGGGAAATCGTGCATTTGCAGGTCAATGAATTGTCGGACTTGAGTTCCCATACCGATTTGGATCAGGCTTAAAACTAAAGCCATACCGATGAGCGTTCTAAAGGTTTGGATAGATACAGGTCTTTTTTGCCCGGTTTGAACGCTTTGTAAAATAAGAATCAGCAGGGCAATCAGAATTAATGCCATTCCCATATGGAGCGTTATTTTCGCAGGCATGAGATTGGAGTCTACCACTGTTTTACCCAACCAAGCCTGAAAGGCCATTCCCAGCAGGACCAGGGTCGAGAGTATAAGTAACTTAGGTTGTTTACGTCCTCTTAACAAACTCCCTACAAAGACCGCTAAAGTGGCTAAACCTGCCAAGACACCCAACAATCGATTGATAAACTCAATCCAAGTATGGTAGGGGTTGAACAAGGCATAGTCGTGTTTGGTATATGGGCTCCAATAGGTTTCGTTATAGGCATCAGAAGAGGTGAAGTCTTGCTTGGCTACCCGCAGACTTTCATTGACAATGATTACTTCCCCTTCCTTGTATTCGTGTTGGGGTTTCCAGTCCAATTGAGCTCTCTGGGTTGGGGGGATCAGATATCCAAAGCATTTGGGCCAATCGGGACATCCCATTCCACTCCCGGTCATTCGGACCACTGCACCGGCAAAGATCACTAAATACACCAGCCCTAAGGCGGTCCAAACGATATTCTTAAAGCGTTTCTCCGTCATATGTCAATCCTAAAGCTTTTCCTTTTTTGATCATCAAGGCTAGAGCAGCCTCAAACTCATTCGGAATTTCTCCTTCTAAGATAGCTTCTTTTATAGTTTCTTTAATGATTCCAATTTCTTTTGAAGGTTTCAGATGAAAACTCTTCATGATAAATTCTCCGCTAATGGGTGGCTGAAAGTTCCGTATATGGTCTCGAGCCTCTACATCGTCAATTTTTGAACGAACGATCTGAAAATTCTTGTGATAGCGTGCGAAGCGTTTGGGGTTTTTGGTTGTAATATCGGCTTCGCAGAGGGTGATGAGATCCTCGAGGAGGTCTCCGGCATCAAAAATCAGTCTTCGAACAGCAGAATCCGTTACAATATCCTCTGCTATCACAATAGGTCTGGAGCTCATTAAGACCAATTTTTGAACGTATTTCATTTTATCGTTCAAGGGCATTTTCAGTCTTTTAAATAAGCGATAAACCATTTTTGAACCTACAAATTCATGCCCGTGAAATGTCCATCCTGTTGGAGGCTTAAATTTTTTGGTGGGGGCTTTTCCGATATCGTGTAAAAGAGCAGCCCAACGCAACCATAACTTATCGGTATGCGCACAAATATTATCGACAACTTCAAAGGTATGGTAGAAATTATCCTTGTGTTTATGACCGTCTATTTCCTCAATTCCCTTGAGGGCAGTTACCTCAGGTAATATTTGCTCTAAAAGCCCTGCTTCGTCTAACAACAGTAGTCCTTTGGAAGGTTTAGGACATTTTAAAATCTTATGCAATTCTTCTACACAGCGTTCCCGGGATATGATACCTAGGCGAGCAGCATTTTTTTGAATACTTGCAAAGGTCTCTGGAGCAATGCTAAAGTTTAATTGAGAAGCAAATCGGACTGCTCTCAACATCCGTAGCGGATCATCTGAAAAAGTTAGATCTGGATCCAAAGGGGTTCTGATGATTCCGTTTTCCAAATCCCTTATGCCGTTAAAGGGATCCAATAGCTCTCCATAATTATGGTCATTAAGGCTAATGGCTAAGGCATTGATGGTAAAATCTCTTCTGTTTTGATCATCTTCTAAAGAGCCTGAGGATATCTGAGGTTTTCTACTGTCTTTCTGATAGGATTCCCGTCGAGCACCCACGAATTCTAACTCAAAATCTGAAGTTTTGATCATGGCAGTTCCAAAATTTTTGAACCGTTGTACCTGAGGCGAATTTTTCATGGAATCGGCTACTTTTTGTGCCAATGCCATACCATCTCCTACGGTTACAATATCAATATCGTTGGGCAGCGCTCTTTCCAGCAAAAAATCTCTTACAAAGCCCCCAATAACAAAGGTGGGTTTGTTCCAACTCAAAACTACTTTCCGAAGGTTTTCGAAAATAGGGTTTTGAAGGGCTTCACTTATGGGTTTTTTAGATACCACTAGCGTAGGGTTTTGTAGGTCCCGTCTGGTTCAATCGATATTACTGAGGAAGGACGGGTAGCGCTTTTATATGTGGGCAAATTTACGACGAAGTCCACCCCCTCCAAAATTTCTGGGGCAATATCCGCATAGGCTTGGGGCATGGGCTGGGTACTGATATTGG
The DNA here is from genome assembly GCA_011524915.1 of Flavobacteriales bacterium. Lineage (GTDB taxonomy): Bacteria > Bacteroidota > Bacteroidia > Flavobacteriales > Flavobacteriaceae > WTJH01. The sequence continues at coordinate 28,132 of WTJH01000079.1, forward strand.
CTGAAGTACTGATGAGGGGATTTTTATACACCTGCATAAAATCAAATATCCAACTGGGTTTTGGCAAGCGAAATCCCATTCGACTTCCTCCGCCCATGGCCATAGGGCTAATCCCCTGAATATTTGAAAAGATTAAGGTGGTAGGGTTTTCCTGTTGGTACAAATTTCCATGGGTAAGAGCAGCTTCCCCCACGTAGTTGCATAGGTTGTCCACGCTGTCTATAAGAGCTAATAGAGGCTTGTCATAGGCTCTTTTTTTCAGATCAAAAATACGCTTCACTGCAGCATCATTGGTGGCATCACACCCCAAACCCCAAACGGTGTCCGTAGGATATAACAATAGTCCTCCTTCTTGGAGACATTTCAAGGCCTTTTCAGTCCATTCATCCATCATT
>WTJH01000079.1:28626-76707 GCA_011524915.1 Flavobacteriales bacterium
TTACAACTTCCGGCTTCTGCAATTACAAAACCGAAGCCTTCCCATAGCGAGGGCAGGAGAAACAGATCACCGCTGTAATAGAGTTGTTCGGGTTGTTCGACAAAGCCTACAAAGGATACATTATTCAGGAGTTGTAAATGTTCCGCTTTTTCTTTTAGCTTACTTTCTAAGCGTCCTGCTCCGCCAATTATCAAATGAAAATCAATAGCTCTTTGCTTTAATTCAGCTGCTACGTCCAGTAAGAATGTCTGGTTCTTTTGAGTTTCCAAGCGTCCTAGATGCGTAAGGACCAATTCATTAGATTTTCTCTGGTAATAGCTTTCCTTAGGGATATTTTTAAATCGATCAAAGTCTAGGCCGTTATAGATTACTCGTATTTTCTCTTCCGGGAATAGCTGAGAGTTGAAGCTGTTTACACAGGTTTTCGTCGCTTGAGAATTGGCAAGTATTTCATCCACCCCACTGCCAAATATCCATCGATTTAAAGGGGTGTTTTTGATGGGTATTGCACTTCCTCTTCGGTAAATAATTCGATTGACATTGATCCAACGGCCCACTAAACTTCCGATTTTTAGATCTCTAGAAAGATTGATTATGAGTGTTGTTGGACCAAAAGATTTTAGGATTTTAAATAACTGCAACCACTTTCCTGGCCAAAAGACGCTTACATTACTTATGCTAATTGTTTGATGAGGAAGTTCTGCTTTTTGGGCCCGGGTAAATAATTCGCTTTTGGGATGGCATAGGACACAAACTTTGTATCCTTTTGCATGCATGCGTTGGGCAACTTCAAAATGCCACTTTTCACCTCCTCCCCAAGCAATTGCTGTGTTGAAAAAAATTAGAGTTTCTTTCATGATAAAATCTCTTTGTACAGTTTCAGCCACTGCTTGGCAATTACTTGATCCGAAAACTGAGTCATATGTTGTTTGCCCCGATCAATCATTTGATCTCGGAAGCTTGAGTCTTGTTGTATCTGTTCTACGGCAGCCCGGAGCTCATCAGGTTTTAGGGGATTGATATATACACTGTGGGGTCCTCCTGCCTCTTGCATACATCCGCCTGGGGTGGTAATTACTGGAGTTCCACTACTTAGAGCCTCGAGAATGGGAATCCCAAAACCTTCTGAAAATGAAGGGTAACAAAAAATCTCAGCACTTTGATAAAGTGCCGGAAGCTCCGAAAACTCAATATTGTGAATCAAATAGACACGATCTTGCATTTGATTTCTTTGGATATAGTCTTCCAATTCTTCTGTATAGGCTGTTCTTTTACCTACCAAAACGATGGCATCTGTAGTTTCCTTTAAAGCCTGAAGGAGAAGTTTTGCATTTTTTCGTGTCTCAAGGGTGCCAACATTTAAAATAAACTGGGAAGGCAAACCGTATTTTTCTAAAACCTGCTGTTTTTGATCTTGGGGAAGTATTTTGGAAAATTGGGGGTCACATCCTTGATAGATCACTTCAATCTTGGCTGGATCAACGCCTAGGTACTCAACAATATCATTTTTGGTTTCTTGGCTAATGGCAACAATTTTGGTAGCAGTACCAACAGCGTGTTTTACTTTTTGTTTGTGGATCCATACATCGATGGGGGAGTACAACTGAGGGTGCTTGATGAATATTAAATCGTGAACGCTTACAATTGTAGGGATCTCAAGTCCTTTGGGAAGCTCTCCACTAAGTCCGTGATAAAGCTGAATTTTTTCTTGATTTATTTGTTTTCGGATAGGTCCCTGCCTCCATACACCCGATAATTTTTTCCAAATCCACGAATCAGGTAAGTGTTCTACGACCGGAGTAGAGGCAATTGAAAAAGCAATTTGAGCAGGTTTCGGATTAAATAAATGATAGCTATTGGTGGGGGCTTCGTTCACCAATATTCGAATTAAAGAACGTCCAAAGTTTCCCAAACCTGTACGGTTGTGGAAAATGCGTTTGGCGTCGTATCCGATTCTTAGCTTCATAAGGTTTAGTCCCAAAGCTCAAAATTACTAACAATACCCCTGAAATACCTACTTTTGTTTAAAAGCATTTTTTGAAACGCTACGTCGTCTATACATGCATTCTTGGGCCCTATAATGGGCTGCTGCCGCAACCCCAGTTTCCAGATGTCGATTATATATGTTTTACCGATCAGAAATTTAAATCTAGGCATTGGAAAATAATTCAGATTCCCTCCTCAACCGATCCTGCACGGGAGTCCCGTAGAGCGAAGATTCTCCCGCATTTGTTCCTCGAGGATTATGAATATTCCATATACATCGATGGTAATTTTTTGGTTCTTCAAAACCCAATCCCCTTGATTCAAAAAGCACTTTCTGAGCACAGCATGGCACATTTTGATCATCATCAGTCTACCGATGCACGGAATTGTATTTATCAAGAATTTGAAGCTATTCAGACACTTTACGATCAAACGGGAAGACTAAAAGATGATCTAGAGGTTATGGAAAAGCAAATACAGGGCTTTCGTAAAGCTGGTTTTCCAGAAAATCATGGCTTGTTAAAGGGGGGCGTTCTCATTCGCAGGCATAAGGATTCTCAATTGATTCAAGTTATGAATCAGTGGTGGGACATCGTTCAGCAAAGCAGCCGACGCGATCAGTTGAGTTTTAATTATGTCGCGTGGAAAAATAATTTCAAATCCCTGTATCTCAGAGGCGATATACGCAACAATTCATACTTCTATATGTTAGGCGTTCACCGTAAAAATTTCTGGAAGAAATATTTGAAATATCGAATTAAAAAAGGGCTTGGAATCCTCAAACATCCACAAGCCCCTTTAGACTATTATATTTCTAATTCAAAACCTTAGCTCACCTGATTCAATCCGTTGGTACAAAATATTTTTTGTTGGGATTTTACAGTTTCAAAGATCTTTAGATTAATAGCTGTACCCTTAGTCCCGTAAGTTCTTGGATGATCTAAATGATAAACGATGGCTTTGTTTTTCATAGAAATCAATGCTAAGCCCTTTTGTTGCAAACGCCAGCTGATATCGTCGTCCTCTCCTACAGTAGCATATACATAGGATTCGTCGTATCCATTAACAGCCATTAGATCCGATTTTTGAACGCCCCAATTACAGCCTTTCAAGCCTCGAGTAGCCCAGCTGAGACTCAGGGGTAAATACCAATGTTCTTTAAGCTTTTTAGAACCGGAGAACCAAAGTTTCGCAAAAGTCAATCCATGAAATTGGCGTTGGGATTGTAGTTTTTGGGTAAGGGATTCGGAAAGCATCACTCGACGTCCATAAAAGATACCCGACAGATGAGAAACCTTGCTGTAGGCACGTACTAAATGTTTGTGCGGGACACAATCGCCATCCAAAAAGATCATAAAATCTCCCTGAGCAGCACGAATACTTTTATTTAAACTGCGATTTTTTCGAAAGCCCTTATCCTCTTGACTCAAGTGAACAATAGGGAACTTTACTTTTTTTTGAATCTTTCCAATAAAAGTTTGCGTGGCCGGATCGTTGTCATCTTCCGAAACTATCACTTCAAAATTCGTATCCGACTGCAGATCTAGTGCACTCAGAATGAGTTCCAGATTAGGAAGGTTTTTGTAGTACGAAATGACAACGGTCAACATACTTAGACCGCTACATTATGTTCCCGTAAGGCATCGTTTAAAGATGTTTTCTTATCGGTACTTGCTTTTCGCTGTCCAATGATGAGTGCACAAGGCACCTGATAGGATCCTGCAGGGAATTCTTTGGTGTAGCTTCCGGGGATCACAACCGAACGCGCAGGTACACGTCCTTTGTATTCTATAGGTTCGCTTCCTGTAACATCAATAATTTTGGTTGAGGCAGTAAGGACTACATTGGCCCCCAAAACAGCTTCTTCCTCTACATGAACTCCTTCGACAACAATACATCGAGATCCGATAAACGCATTGTCTTCAACAATCACAGGAGATGCTTGTAGGGGTTCCAAAACCCCGCCGATACCCACACCACCGCTGAGGTGTACATTTTTTCCAATCTGGGCACAGCTTCCCACCGTAGCCCAGGTGTCTACCATAGTTCCTGAATCTACATAAGCACCAATATTCACATAGCTGGGCATCATAATCACCCCAGGGGCCAAATAGGCTCCATGACGTGCTATGGCGTGAGGAACTACTCGAACTTGTTGACTGGCATAATCTTTTTTGAGCGGTATCTTATCGTGAAATTCTAATGGCCCCACTTCGATGGTTTCCATTTGTTGAATAGGGAAATACAAGACTACGGCTTTCTTGACCCAGGTGTTGATTTGCCAACCCGTATCTGTTTTTTCGGCCACCCGAAGTTGTCCCAAATCAATTTGGCGGATTACTTCACGAATGGTTTGTTGGGTTTTATCTTCTTTGAGGAGGGAACGGTCTTCCCAAGCGGATTCAATGATTTGTTGCATGCTTAAATTTTTTCCAAAAATAAGCTTTTAGGTTTGGAATCCTTCGATTGAACTATATTTGGTTTATGAGTCTTTATATCGGGGTCGATTTTGGTGCCAAACGAACGGGTATTGCGGTTAGCGATCCTACTTTTTTGATTGCATCAGCACATGGGACCTTTGCCACGGAAGAAGTTCTTTCGGAACTTAAAAAATTAGCACAACAAGCATCCATTGTTGGATTTGTTATTGGTCAACCCAAACGATGGAGTGGGGAAGCCTCTACTGTAGAGGAATCTATCCTTTCTTGGATCCAATCTTTGACTTCGGAGTTTCCCAATATTCCCATCCACAGAGAGGACGAACGCTTTACTTCCAAAATAGCTCAACAAAGTTTAGTGATGGGAGGGGTGAAAAAAAGCAAAAGAAAAGATAAAAAAATGTTGGATAGCGTCAGTGCTACCTTAATTTTACAATCCTTTTTGGATCGATTAAATAACAGCCTATGATAATGCCTATAGTTGCCTATGGGGCAGCCGTACTTAAACAAAAAGCCGCTCCTATAGAAGCCGATTATACTGCTCTGGAAGCTCTAATTTCAAATATGTGGGAAACCATGTATGCTGCCCACGGAGTTGGCCTAGCGGCTCCTCAAGTAGGCTTAGGAATCCGGTTATTTGTCATCGATACAGCACCTTTTGCAGCTGACGATTCCCTAAGCGAAGACGAACGTCAAGAATTAGAGGGGTTTAAGGAAGTATTTATCAATGCTCAAATCTTAGATGAAACCGGGGAAGCGTGGGACTTCAATGAAGGTTGCCTCAGTATTCCCGATGTACGAGAAGATGTATTGAGGAATGAAAGTATTCGTATTCAATATTGGGATGAAAACTTTCAAGAGCACACCCGTAGCTTTAACGGACTTATTGCAAGAGTCATTCAGCACGAATACGACCATATCGAAGGGATCTTGTTTACCGATAAATTATCGCCCCTAAAAAAGCGTTTAATCAAGCGCAAATTGACAGCCATTTCGCAAGGAAAAATCAATCCTGAATATCCCATGCGATTTCCACAAATGAAAAGAAAACGATAATCATGTCTTTAGAAAAAATTATAACGATTCCAGGGCGCCCTGGATTATTCGAAATTCAAACGCACACCCGAACAGGTGTCATTGCACACGAGCTTAAAACAGGGAAAAGGGTAGTTACCCATCCCCGAGAACAGTTTAGTGGACTCAAGGATATACAACTCTACACCCTGCAGGGGGAAATTCCCTTAGCCGAGGTATTTCAAAAAGTTTTCGCCCACAGTCAGGGGAAAAGTTGTTCCGTTTCTCCAAAAGCTAAACCCGACGAATTGGAGGCTTTTTTCTTTGAAGTTTTGGAAGATTATGACGAAGATCGTGTCTATCCCAGTGATATCAAGAAAATCATTCAGTGGTATAATCTCCTTTTAGAAAAGGATTTTTTTAAGGATTATCCGATCGAAGCTGAATCTGCTCAACAAGAAAATTCTGATGCATAGTCGAGCAGAAATCCTCGCTCGTGTCGATCGTTTGCTGACCATTATGGATGAACTCCGCGAGCAGTGTCCTTGGGATCGCAAACAGACCAACGAGAGCTTGCGGCATCTGACGATTGAAGAGACTTATGAATTGGCAGACGCCATTTTGGATAACAACCCCACAGAAATCAAGAATGAGCTGGGGGATCTGCTGTTACACATAATATTTTACGCTAAAATTGGAAGTGAACAAGCTCAATTCGATTTAGGAGATGTAGCGACTTCAATAGCCGAAAAATTAATCCATAGACATCCTCATATCTATGGAGATGTAGAAGTAGCCGATGAAGAAGAGGTAAAAAAGAATTGGGAAGCCCTAAAGCTTAAAGAAGGTAAAAAAAGTGTCTTTGAAGGAGTACCTCGCTCGCTCCCAAGTCTTATTAAAGCCCATAGACTGCAAGATAAAGCTGCTGGAATCGGTTTTGATTGGCCTGATACTGACGGGGTTTTAGATAAAATTCAGGAAGAGATTCAGGAATTAAAGGAAGCAAAAGCACAAAAGGACAGTACTGCCATGGAAGCAGAGTTTGGAGACGTTCTATTTTCACTGATCAATTATGCGCGCTTCCAAAACATTAGTCCAGAAACCGCACTTGAACGAACCAATAAAAAATTTATCGCACGTATTCAGTGGATGGAGCAGCAGGCGGAAGCCTCAGGTCAAAAGCTTCAAGATTTAGATCTTGAGGCCATGGAAGTGTTGTGGCAAAAAGCCAAAACTCATCTTTAATTATTCTGTTTCTTCCTCCTGAGTGTCCTCATCTTCCGAAGCAGCTTCAGTTTTGTGGAGCTTGTGTTGGGCTTGCTTTAGGCGCTTAAAGCGATCTGTTAGCGCCTCTATTTTTTCGGTAAGCGCAGCCGATTTTTCCGTTACTTCTTTGACAAGAGGATTTTCGGCACTTGCGTTACTAAAGAATTCTAAATTGTTTTCCAGTTGAGTACGTTCGGTTTTGAGTTGATCGATCTGTCCTTTCACTTGGGTCATTTCTTCGATCAGGGTATCTCCCCAATTCCCGAATACGGTTAAACGAATTTCAAATTGAATCAATTCTTTATCTGTGGAATTGATAGGCGCAGCCTGAACCTTTTTCTCAACAGCCTTAATAAATGCTTGCCCATTTTTCATTGCAGCAGACTTGTTAAGAGCTCCAGTGGTTTGGCAGGTTTTCCAAAGATCTAAAAAGTAGTCTTGGATAGCGGCCGCATCTGCAGGGATATCGACTTTGGCAACGGTTTCAATCAATGCCAATTGAGCTTGGTGTACACTTTCTTCCTGAGGACTTAATTGGAGATAGTCTCCTCGAAGTCTTTCAAAGTAAAGGTTACAGTTTTGTCTAAATTCTTCCCAAAGGGCGTCTCCTACTTTTCGAGGAACAAAGCCGATTTTTTTCCACTGATTCTGTAGGTTTTTGACCCGCTGGCTGTGACGATCCCAATCCTCGAGTTCCAAGATGTTTTTGACTTCCTGAATTAACTCCTTACGTTGGTCAATGGCCTGTTTATGAACCCTCTTTTGGTTTTTATAGAATTCGTTCTTCGTGCGATTAAATTCACGGCCCAGCTCTCTAAACTGATTCCAAGTAATTCTACTATCTGCCTTTGAAACTTGTCCTGTATTTTGAAATTCGGCTCTTAAAACATGGAATTTCTGACCGAGTTGTTGCCAGCCCTTATGGGATTGTGCTTTCTTTTCGATCAGTTCTTTCATATCATTTATCAGTTGCTGGCGCTTTTGGAGATTTTGCTGTTGAAACTGGTCGATATTTTTTTCGTAGTCGTGCCGCTTATCGTGGATTATTTTTGTGGCGGCCTTAAATCTATTCCAAAGATCTTCCCGATGTTCTCGAGCCACGGGACCTAAGTCATTTTTCCACTGTCTGTGGAGGGTATTGAGGTCACGAGATGCTTTTACGATATTATCGCTTTTCGCTAAAACTTCGGCCTTCTCAATTATTATTAGTTTTTTTTCGTAGTTGTGTTTAAAATCCAGCTCTCGAAGTTCCCGGTTCAAGTGTAAAAAATCATAAAAACGCTCTACATGGTGTTTATAGGTTTCCCAGATATTATTGCTTTCTGAACGAGGTACGGAGCCACATTTATGCCAGCTCTCCCGAAGGGCTCTGAACTTGCTGTAAACAGAATTTATGTTGTCTTGACTGCCAATCAGATTTTTGATTTCTTCAATAATTTGACGGCGACGTTCTAAATTAACTTTTTGACTCTCTTCTAAATCCCGATAATGTTTGCGTCGTTTTTGTCGAAATTCATAAGAAACTTGATCCCATTGTTTTTTATAAGGAGGGTTGAAGTAGAAATCTATTTCATTTCCTCCACCCGATATAAAGTTGGCTTTTTCTTGCTTTAAGATCTCTTGAAATTTGGCTTCAAACAAAGCAGTAATCTGCTTTATTTCATCCGAAATCTGAGGAATTTCTTTTCCTTGGAGCAATACAGTAGCTGCTTCAATAAGCCCTGTAATGTCTAAATCTTGGTAATTCTTAGTTGGCTCGGGTTTATTTTCCGTGCTTTCCGTTGCTTTGGAGTCAACTTCGGAAGGGGGTGTCGCACCCTCTGCAGCAGCCTGATTGGCTGACGGCTCATTTGAGGGATCAATGGTTTCTGGGTATTCCATGGGAATTGTCTTATATACGTAAAAATAGCAAAATCCTTAGAAACTACTCATTCCAAATTTCCCAAGAAGCTTCTGCCTGATAAACCAGCATTTGGTATCCATTGGAGACTGTAGCCCCTTTTTCCAAACCATGTTTCATAAAGGTGGTTACTTCGGGATTGTATACCAAATCAAATAAATGATGTGCAGCACTTAGAACGGAGTAGGGGAGCTCTGGACAGAGATCCGTTTGTGGAAAGGTTCCCAAGGGAGTGCAATTGATGATAAGTGTATGTTCTTGCAGTACCTCTGGACTAATATCGGCATAGCTTAAGGTTTGGCCAGATGCTTTCCTGGAAACCCAATGAAATTCAATTTCATTCTTTCTTAAGACATAAGCGATAGCTTTGGAGGCTCCCCCAGTACCCAAAATAAGGGCTTTTTGATGGGGGCTCTGCCAACTTTCTTTAAGGGCTTTTTCGAATCCAACAGCATCTGTGTTATACCCCCAAAGGCCGTTGTTTTTTCGAATGATGGTGTTTACTGCTCCTATACTTTTGGCAACGGGATCCAAGTGGTCCATAAATGGAATCACCTCTTGTTTATATGGGATGGTCACATTTAAACCCGCAAATTCAGTCTCTTCTAACAAAGCTTCGATCAAGCGGGCATGTTCCAAATCAAAATTCTTGTAACTACAATTGGCGTATCCTTCCTTTTGAAACTTTTCTGCAAAATAAGCGCGAGAAAAAGAATAATCGATTTCTTTACCCAGCAGTCCGAACGCTCTTGGTTTGGCCATAATAATCAATGATTAAAACACTTAACAACCCAGCAATAATACATAAAATTGGGAGGATAATAGCTGTTTTTGGAAGGTATAGTTGCTCCCAAACGGCTGTTGTAGTTAGCTGATTTTTCCAAGGCCAAACCAAAGGGAGGCTTCCAACGATAAACCCTAAGATAGATGCTAAAGTATTTTTTTTGTAATGTTCTAATAAGTAACTCAAAAGGTTTGAAAACAAACTTAAACCTACGATAGAACCCAAACCGAAGACCAACATAATGGAGTAATAAAACAACTGTTCCGATTGAAAAGCCGTTTCCCAATTGCCCTGAAAGATATCCAACAGCCCAAAGAATAATGCATTGACGGTGTCTACTAAAAGTAGTTTGTAGTTCCCCAGAAGCAGTAGGATAAAGGATCCCGACAAGCCCGGCAGTGTCATTCCTGTAATACTAATGACGCCACAAAAGAATACAAAAAACAAATTCGGATTAGGCATCATGGGCTTTTGTAAGCACAAACTAAGCCCTACAACTAATCCGAGGATAGCCGCAATTATTTGATCTCTTTTCCAAGACGTTAAGCTTTTTGAAACGCTCCATAAGGAAGCCAAAATCATACCAAAAAATAAGGACCATATTTCGATGGGATAGGAGCGAAGTCCATAATCGATCAGTAAAGAAATACTAAAATAACTTAAGATGACTCCAGAAAAGAGCCTCCCCAGAAAACCCAGATTACTGTAGTGAAATAAGGTCTTATAGTCTCCTAAAAAAAACAGTCGAATGGCTTTCCGATCCAAGCGTTTTAGGGAAAAAATAAGTTCTTCATAGCACCCCGTAGCAAGAGCAACGATCCCCCCGGAAACTCCAGGAACTTTATTGGCAGCCCCCATAGCAATGCCCTTGAGAACTAATAGCCAATGATCTTTAAGCGTTCGATTTTGCATCTCTGGATTTTTGTGCTTGATTTTCTAAAAATACTAAAATCAAAAATCCTATTAGGGAACAGATCATGGCCGGAAGTATGGTGGCTTCCCCAGATATTTGATTGGGCCAAACAACTACAGAGATTTGCCGACTCTCACCTATAAGAATCCATTTTTGCCAAGGCCAAATTTTATGTAGGGCCCCACAGATGAGTCCTATTAAGAGAAGAAGTGTTTGATGCGGATAATTGTGTAACACCCATTTTAAGAGCATCGCAAAAAGTCTAATTCCGATAAGTATCCCCAATCCAAGGCTAATTGCGTTTTTTGCGTACAAAAGAAACAGCTCCTGGTCAAAGCTGACAAGTTGGGTTAATAAGCCCTTAAGGGTACCGATAAAAACATCATAGACCCCAAGAACCAATAAAATATAAGCTCCTGAAAGCCCGGGGAGCAACATAGCAGAAATAGCAATCATACCACTCAAAAATAACTTGAGTAAACTGGGGTCAGAAACACTAACGGGAAGTTGCGTTAGACCAAAGGAAATTGAAAATCCCAAAACGATCCAGACCCAAAACATCAAATTTTTGGGAGTTTGTACTTGTCGGATGAGCATCCGGATACTGGCCGCTAAAAGCCCTAAAAAAAAGGCATTGAGCTGTATGGGGTATTCATGCAAGAGATAATCAATAGAAAAAGAAAGACTGATGACACTGCTTACAATCCCGCCAAAAAGGAGTACAATAAAATTTCCATTAATAGTATGCCAAAATTCTTTCCATCGCCCTTGAAACAAAAGTTTTAAGCTGCTGATTTGGAATTGATTGATGGTATGAATCAGTTCTTGATAAATCCCTGTGACCAATGCAATTGTTCCGCCCGATACTCCTGGGACTAAGTCGGCAGCTCCCATAGCCATCCCTTTAAGGAAAAGAGCCATCTTGGCGAGTTTTGGGGGATTTTTCACAAGCTTAGGATGCTAAGGTTAAGAAGCCTTTACTTCAGAAGTATACAGGAGTTCTATTTCAGAATAAATAGCCATAACTTCTTTAGGGACGTTCCCTTTTTTGGGTAATTCGTGTTTGAAGTATCGCGCTTCAAGCAGCTTTCCTAATTTGATATAAATTCCGGCAGTTCTAAAAGCGATCGCTTTATTGTCGGCATAGAATTCTCGGGCTTGTAGGCTGACTTCCAAAGCTTTTTCAAGCTCTCCTTGTTGCACATACCCATCTATTAGAAGGACCCAATTTTCCAATTCATAATTTCCAAGGTCAATGACACTTTGCAAAGCAATGGTGCTTTCCAAATAATTGTCCATCATTTGGTGAATTTGACTTTTGATTTTCCAAAGCAATACACTGTCGCCATTTACCTCTAATGCTTTGGTGACGTAGTACAAAGCTTTTTGGCAATCCTCTGCTTCAAAGAAATATTGGATCAGGGCGCCCCAAGCTTTTTCGTTGGTAGGCTCCAGATGTACAGCTTCCTTAAAAAAGCGAAGTGCAATTGGATTGTTCCCTAGTTTCTGATGGCACATCCCAATTCTGTGGTGGGTATACGAATTGCTTTCTGTGAGTTGCATGGCAATCTCGTAGTTTTCTATAGCTTCATTCAGGCGACCGATTTGTTCGAGTAGTTTCCCCTTTTCGATGTAGGCACCTGAAAAGGTGTCGTCGCTTATGATGGCAAAGTCAAAAGCTGAAATAGCTTCCGCCAATTTGTTTTGATTGGAATAAATCTTACCCAATTGGTGCCAGCCAATTTCGCTGTAGGGCTTTTTTTCCAGGAGTTGATTCAGAACCTGAATGGCTGCATCTTCTTGGTCCAACTGTTCGTAGCAGTACAAAAGGTTGTAGAGCGACTGATAATCTTCTGGACATTTTTCAAAACATCTCTTAAAGAAAAACTGTGCCTCGTCATATGATTCCAACATCAAGTATTCCATCCCCAACAGATTCCAGATATCTTCGGGTTCGTCCGTTATAGCAAGTGCCTTGCTCAACATCCGAATTGCGTCTGAATGTTGATTGTTTTTAGAAAAAATACTGGCTTTTTGAAGCATGACTTCCTCGTTATTAGGAGCCAGTTTTTCGATTTTCTGTAGCAATTCTTCGGCGGCAGTAAAGTGATTGTCAAAAATCAGCAATTCACTTTGCAACAAAAGTAGCTCCGTATTATGCGGATGTTGGTCCATGGCCATCTGTAGAGCCCTTTTGGCCATTTGGATCTGACCATAGTCAATGTAGTGATGAATAATGGATTCAAATTCCTGAGCGTCAAAGAATGCTATAGCATTAGACTTGAGCATTTCTTCAAATTTGGTGATGGAGAATTCTCCATTTCCCTCGGAGTAGTCAAACATAGATTTACCGCCTATTGGTTTTCTAAATTTAACAAGAGCATTGCAGCAGGGTAGAAAACAGAGCTTTTGTTTTCAACAAATTAATTAACACTCTGAAGTTCATCTAAGCACGAGAGTAAGATTTTACAACCCTTCTCGATCTCTTTGGTGCTGATGGTTAGGGGGGGAGAGATTCGTACGGCTCTTTTTTCCCAAAGTAAAAAGAAAAGGAGCAATCCTTTGCCCATTGCTTTGTTCACCAGAGGGGCAGTAAGATCTTGATGTCTGAGGATGGGAGCCAACATCAGGCCACGGCCGTTTACTTTTTCGATGAGTGGATGTACGAGGAGTTTGCGGAACAAGGCTTCCTTAGCATCGATCTGTTCCATAAGTTTTTGTTGCTCTATGGTTTCCAGAGTGGCAAGGCTAGCGGCAGCAATTACTGGGTTGCCTCCGAAAGTAGTAATATGTCCAAGTGGGGGATTTGTAGTCAGCTGTTCCATAAGTTTTTTGGATGCAGCAAATGCACCCACGGGCATTCCAGCGGCCATTCCTTTCCCCATCACCAGAATATCGGGTACAATCCCGTAATGCTCGTAGGCAAATAATTTTCCTGTCCTTCCGAAACCGGGTTGGATTTCATCTAAAATCAGACAGGCGCCCACGGCTTTGCAACGTTTCGATACCGCTTCTAAATAGCCCGATTCGGGGACTAAAAACCCAGCTCCCCCTTGAATGGTTTCCAAGACTACTGCAGCCGTTTGGGTAGTGATCTTTTCAATCGCGGAAAAATCATTGAAACGAATAAAATTTACATCGGGAAGTAAAGGTCTAAAGGCAGACTTTTGAGCCTCCAATCCCAATAGACTAAGTGCTCCATGGGTGCTTCCATGATAGGCCTGATCTGCGGCAATGATTTGACTTCTCCCCGTGGCTCTTTTCGCTAATTTGAGAGCTCCTTCAATGGCTTCAGTTCCTGAATTGGTCAAATAGAGTTGTTCTAAAGAGGGAGCTAAACGATCGATTAAAGCCTTTGCAAATGCGACAGCAGGTTTTTGGGCAAATTCGCCATAGACCATTACGTGCATGTGTTTCCGCATTTGCTTTTTCATGGCCCGGAGAACCGGTCTCGGGCGATGTCCCAAACTACAAGCAGAAACCCCCGCTACAAAATCTAAATACTTATTTCCTCGCGTATCGTAAATGTAACTCCCTTTTGCTTTAGCAATTTCTAAACCCATGGGATAGGGAGTCGTTTTGGCTTGATATTTTAGGAAATCATTGATCATTTTCTTCGGCCGGCTCCAATTGTTCGTCGATTCGTTCCATTGGAAGTATGGGGACTAAAGGAAGTTTTAAGTCTTCCGCATCAAAGAGATCCTCTTTATTCTTCGGTCGTTGATCTTCCTTCCAAATAAATCCTTCTAAACGTCTTTCATTTTTTTCAATATCCTCTTCTGGAAATACATTTCCTGAAGGTTGGACATTGAATTGAATCGATCCAATGGCGTTATTTTCGATCCACATATTAAGGCTGCTACAGTCTGTACGGTCGATCCCAATGAGCTCGCCTGTATCCTCTGCATACATATAATACAGGACCTCAGTATTTTTATCAATATCGATTCTTTCTAGGGCACCATTCTTAAAATTACCCTTAAGAAAGCCTCCCTTAATTTGGTTGTACCCCCCTCGATCCAAAGAGTCCTTTTCAATGATAAAGACTCTACCCAAAATTTTCAAGGTGTCTAAAGTCCGGTTCTGCGGTTCAATAAAAAGTTGAATTTCGTTCCCCGACATTTGACTTTTTCCAAACCACATAACGGGGTTCGTACGATTAAAATCTATTTCTGTAAATACTTGCTGATCTCGACGACTCAGCGGTTTTTTCAGGAGTTTGATGATTCCTTCATTTTCGTTGAAATACAAGGAGTCCGAAACTCCACTCATGTCGCTTTTATAGATCCGAACACCGTAAAACCCTGTTAACCGCCGATCTTTTTCAGGTCCAGTAGCTACTAAAGTATCGGCATGAATAAATAGGGAATCTTGCTCCACTATATTCATGGCCAAAGCTCTCCGGGTGATGATAGCGGAATCCTTGGCCTTAAATATTTCTCCATAGTGGCCCGTAATCACGGATTTATTGATCGGGTCCGTAATACTGATATTATTGGTTGCAGCTGCATATTCGCGAGCATCCTCGAAATAAAGACTATCCCCTTGGATTATTTTTCCATCGTAATATATGGTTGCTTCTCTCTTAAAATACCCCCGTTGCGCATTCAGGTCATAAAATCCACGAAGGCATTCGATATCGTAGGTGTCTCCAACAATATGTGATTTTCCATAGAGATAGGCCAGATCTCTTTCGGTATAATAATCGAGTTGATCACTATCTAAGATGTATTCAGGATTGTCGATATGCACTCTGGATTGAAATCGATATTTCTTTTCTTCCATAAAATACCGTCCTCGGTTGGAAGTGAGTGTACTTTCCTGATCTTCAATCCGTCCGGGCGTATTGTAGTAAGCTTCCTGAGCAATACGATCCATATGTAGGGTATCTGTCCGAAGAGTCATATCCGGTCTTTTTAAGACCACATCTCCCCAAGCTTTAGCTTTTTGATTCTGACCGTTGTACTCCATATAAGCACAATCCATCCGGAGGGAATCTCCCTGAGTAAAGACTACTTCCCCATCTGCTTTAAAGAAGTTGTCTGCATTATAGAAAAAAGCGCGGTCCGATTCTATGCGAGCCCCTTGATGAAAAAGGACAACACGAGTGTTGTTTTTTTTGGTTAGCAGGGTCGCTCCGGGGAATTTTGCTTCGTCACGAACGGCACTACCTGCTTGTCGAATTTCGACTGTTCGTTTTTCGGGAGTTTGTTGTGCTTGGGTATGCCCACTGATGATTAGTCCAATAAAAAGGGCAATTCCGAAGCGGTTCATGTGTCAAGATTAACGAAATATGGTTTGAGTTCGGTCGGGACCCACAGAAACGATTTTGATAGGTGTTTCCAATTCTTTTTCCAGAAAATCGATATAGGCATGTAATGATTCGGGTAGTTGATCAGCACTTCCCAATTGGGTAAGGTCCTCGCTCCAGCCTTCGAGCTCTGTATAGATAGGAGTGACCAATTCTGGAGAAACATCGTAAGGGAAATAATCAATAGGTCCCTCAGGTGTTTGATAGGCAGTACACACTTTAATTTTTGGAAAGCCAGACAATACGTCGCCTTTCATCATCATCAGTTGAGTAACGCCATTGATTCGGACAGAGTATTTTAAAGCTACTAAATCCAACCAACCACAACGACGGGCTCGTCCTGTGGTAGCACCAAATTCATTCCCAACTTTTCCCATCCGTTCTCCATCGGCATCAAAAAGTTCCGTAGGGAAGGGGCCGCTTCCTACGCGTGTTGTATAAGCTTTAAAAATTCCAAAAACATCTCCAATGCTATTGGGAGCAATTCCAAGTCCGGTACAAGCCCCAGCTGCAGTAGTTGTGGAAGAGGTGACAAATGGATAGGTACCAAAGTCAATATCTAATAAGGATCCTTGAGCACCTTCAGCCAAAATCTTTTTCCCCGCTTTCATCGCTTGGTGTAAATAGTGTTCACTATCCACAAGGGGGCATTTTTTAAGGGCTTCGATACTATCGAAAAATTCAACTTCAGCTTGTTCTAAATCAAAGGCTAATTCTTGTTGAAACTGGTCGAGCAAGTGTAAGTGCTTTTGTTTGAGTTGCTCATAGCGTTCTTTCCAGTCTTCTAGTAAAAGCGTTCCTACACGCATTCCGTTGCGTCCGGTTTTGTCCATGTAAGTGGGTCCAATTCCTTTAAGGGTGGATCCAATCTTGGCTTTGCCTTTGGCTTGCTCTGCAGCGGCATCCAATAAGCGATGCGTAGGGAGAATTAAATGTGCCTTTTTAGAAATCAGCAGTTTTGTTTCTAAAGCAATATTAAAGGGTTCTAATTTTTCGATTTCTTTTTGAAAAATTACGGGATCAATAACAACCCCATTCCCAATGAGATTAATAGCTGTCGGATGAAAAATACCCGATGGGATGGTGTGTAAAACGTGTTTAATCCCATCGAATTCTAGCGTATGTCCTGCGTTGGGACCTCCCTGAAATCGTGCAATTATATCGTATGATTGTGTGAGAACATCAACAATTTTTCCTTTGCCTTCGTCTCCCCATTGAAGGCCTAATAACAAATCTACCGCCATAGAAGCTTGGAATTATTTGGTTTTTTTTGTGCCGTAAAAGTATAAAGAATGATTGTGTATCTCCATATCAAAAACCTCTTCTATTGTCTTTTTTATGGATTGGATTCTAGGATCACAAAATTCTTTTACTTCTCCAGAATCTGTCAAGATGATATGATCGTGTTGCTTATCAAAGTAAGACTTCTCGTAATGCGCAATATTACTGCCCCCAAATTGATGTCGCCGGACCAGTCCACAAGCCATCAGTAACTCTATAGTGTTGTAAAGAGTTGCTCGACTGACGCGATAATTTTTATTTTTCATCTTGACATAAAGGGACTCAATGTCAAAATGCTCATCGCTATCGTAGATTTCGTAAAGAATTGCAAAACGTTCTGGAGTTTTTCGATGCTTGTGCTGATCTAAAAAACTAATAAAGACGTCCTTGACAATTTCCTGAGGATTCAACTGGTCGTTCATAGGGCAAATTTAAGGAATGTTCTTAACTGCGCGTAACTTTTTCAATTCCATTGATACGCATCAAATTCTGAACCAACTTAGTAAGCATAGTTTTGTTTTTGACACTTACACTAATCTCGCCTTTGAAAAGTCCGTCGTTGGTTTCAAAGCTCAAACGGTTGATGTTTACGTGCATGGTTGTGGAGATGATACGCGTAACGTCATTGACTAGCCCGAGGGCGTCAAAACCACTCAGCTTTAGGGTGGCAAAATATTCTTCGGCCGAGGAATCCACCCATTTTGCCGGTAAAATACGATAGGCATAGTTGGCTTGAAGTCCTAAGGCATTGGGACAGTCTTTTTTATGGACTTTGATCCCTTCTTTTACTGTAATAAAGCCAAAAACCTCATCTCCTGCTATAGGGCCACAACAATTGGCTAAGCTGTGGGCTAGGGTTTGCCTCTCTTTTCCAAATACTAATTTGTCGAATTTGGAGGAGATTTCGTCGGTCGGGTTGGGATTTTTGGAGGGTTCTCCAGACCGAATTCTACGTTTAAAGAAGTTGATTAGCGTATTGTTATAGTCCGCTGCAAATTCTTTGAGTTTGGTGTTGTCTATAGTGCCCAAGCCGATTCTGTAAAAGAGATCTTGACTCGCATTCAGTCGAAAAAACCGCAACATATGGGTGATCGTTTTTTCATTGAAGCTCAGCTTTAAAGGCTTTAATTTTCGACGTAGAATTTCTTTTCCGTCTTCCGCAATACGTTTTTTCTCCTCGTTTAAAGAAGATTTTATTTTGGCGCGAGCTCGTGAAGTCCGTACAAAATCTAACCAGTTGGCAGTTGGTTTGCTATGATTCGAGGTTATGATTTCTACATGATCCCCACTTTTCAATTCTCGGCTCAAGGGAACTAATTTTCCATTGACATTGGCTCCTCTGGACTTCATCCCCACTTCGGTATGAATGCTAAAGGCAAAATCCAAGGCAGTAGCTCCCTGAGGGAGTGATTTTAATTCTCCATTCGGAGTGAATACAAAAATTTCTTTGGCATAGAGATTGAGCTTAAAATCGTTTACAAAGTCAACGGCATTTCCAGTATTGTTCTCCAGCACTTCTTGGAGTTTATTCAACCAGTCTTCGATTCCGACTTCTTTCTGATTCCCTTGTTTGTATTTGTAATGAGCAGCGTAGCCTTTTTCTGCGATTTCGTGCATACGCTCGGATCTTATCTGGACTTCAATCCATCGATTTTCGGGACCCATCACGGTAATATGGAGCGCTTCATATCCATTGGATTTTGGAGATGTAATCCAATCGCGTAACCGAGTGGGGTTGGGGGTGAAAAAATCTGTAATGATGGAATAAATCTTCCAAGCAATAAATTTCTCTTGAGATCGGTCTGCTTGATAGACGATCCGGATAGCAAACTTGTCGAACACCTTCTCATAGGGGATGTTCTGTTTTTGCATTTTCCGGTGAATGGAGTGAATAGATTTACTGCGCCCTTTAATGAAATATCCGAGCTGTTCTTTGTTCAGTTGGTCTTGAATCAAGGCTGTAAAAGAATCGATATAGGCTTCTTGTTCTTCCTTACTATCCTCAATTTTTAATTTAATATCTCTGTAGCGTTGGGGCTCGGTATATTTTAAACCTAAATCTTCTAATTCGGTTTTAATATTATACAAACCAATTCGGTGGGCTAGTGGGGCATAGATATACAGGGTTTCAGATGCGATTTTAACCTGTTTGTATTCCGGCATGGCATCCATCGTTTGCATGTTGTGTAAACGATCGGCAATTTTGATGATGATCACGCGTACATCATCATTAAGCGTCAGGAGCATTTTTCGGAAATTCTCCGCCTGTAGGGAGATGTCTTTATCTTTTTTGAGGTGGGCTATCTTCGTGAGGCCATGTACAATTTTTGCTACGGTAGATCCCACCAAACGTTCCAGATCTTCAAAGGTGTATGCCGTATCTTCGACCACATCGTGGAGGAGTGCAGCAGCAATGGAAGTCGCATCCAGTCCAATCTGATCGGCCACAATTTTTGCTACGGCAATGGGATGGAAAATATAAGCTTCTCCAGATTTTCTGCGTTGGTCCCTATGGGCATCAACAGCTGTATCAAATGCTAAACGGATAAGTTTTTTATCTTCCTCACTAAGCGTTTGGTAACTGATGCGCAGTAATTCTTTGTACTGCTGGGCAATCTCTTTATTTTCTATTTCTGGATCAACAATCACTAAGCCTAAAATAAGGAATTATTTTCAGTGAGAGCTATCTTGGAGGGCCTGATACATAAACATTCCTGCAGCCACGGATACATTTAGGGAATCGATATGGTTAAACATCGGAATTTGAGCCACTTGATGGCATTGTGCTAATAGTTCTGGACTCAAGCCTTGGGCCTCATTTCCAACCACGATGGCAGCGGGTCTATTGAATTTCACTTGGTTGAGATGAACAGCCTTAGGGCTTAGCGCTGCTCCAATCAATTGTAAGTCGATGGATTTACCAAAGGATAAAAACTCTTCCAGAGATCCAATTCCAACGGGAATTTGAAACACGGCTCCCATACTGTTGCGTATACAGTTGGGGTGATAGATGTCTGTTTGTCTGTTTACAATACAAACACCATCCAGTCCAATACCTCCAGCCGTTCGTAGTAAAGCCCCTAGATTTCCAGGTTTTTCAATGCTTTCTACAACTAAGAAAAGACCAGAAGAAAGATCCTTAAACAGCTCTAAGTTGTGCGACTTTTGTTCCGTTAATGCTATTATATTAGAAGATTCTCTATAGCTGATTTGTTCCATGATTTTGGGAGCAACCCAGTATGTTTTTTCTTCCAGATCAGCTTTAAGTTGTAAGTTTTCAATACCTAGGTCAACCGAATCAGAACTCCTAAAGTACTGTTCCACTCGGTATCCACCGGCCAAAGCACGTTCAATTTCACGGACCCCTTCAATACAAAAGAGTCCTGTTTGCTTCCGACTTCGCGCCCGTTGTTGAATCTTGATCAGTTGTTTGATCCGGTCGTTCTGAAGGCTGGAAAGCGGTTGGTCTGGAGAATTCAAGCTATTTATTCGAGGTTACTTTGGGAAGATATCGCTTCCATAATTTCGTCTGATGGGTTTCTAAGCTTAAGGCTCGCCCCTGTATGTAAGCAGCAGATAACTGGTTGGTTCGCATATCCAGAGCATCTCCCTCGCTCAAGAAAAAGGTAGCGTCTTTTCCAATGGCTAAACTTCCAATTTGATCCTCCATACCAATTATTTTAGCCGCATTTAGGGTGATCATTTCTACAGCTTCCTCTTTTTCTAGCCCATAAGCTGCGAAGCTGCCTGCGTAAAAGGGTAGATTTCTGGTATTCATCCGTTCCATACGACCGCGTACATCGATACTAACCAATATACCTGCATCATGCAATTCCGCTGCCCGTTTAAAGGTAGTTTTGGGATCGTCATCCTCTCCTTTGGGAAGCGTATGCGGTTGATTGATCAGCACTGGGATCTGATGCTTCTTTAAAAATTCTACTTGAGTAATGGCATCTTCCCCTCCCACAAGTACAATTTGACTCAGATCAAACTCATGTAAAAACAGGATAGCATCGACAATTTGTTTTTCTTGAGAAGCGTGAACATAGATTTTCGAGCCTCCTTTGAATACGGAACGCATCGCCTCAAATGGAATATTTGTGGTGGCCTGAGTCTTTTGAAGATAGGCCTTGGATTGCTGGAAAAAGTCTCTGATTTTTTGGACCTGCTTAGCATAATTTTTGTTCGCTTTCAGGGTCGGGTCTTCTCCGAGCCACCAGCGTCCCGCCTGATAGGGACTCGGCCAGTTGAGGTGAATGCCCTCATCTATTTTTAAGGCCGCATCCTCCCAATTCCAAGCGTCTAATTGCACGATACTTGACTTGCCAGAAATACTCCCGCCACGAGGGCAGATTTGGGCGGTCAAGATTCCATTAGGGCGAACACTCTCTACTACTTTAGACTCTGCATTATAGGCGATGATACTTCTGATGTGCGGGATAAATTGTCCCAGTTCATCTAGGTCATTGGTGGGCCGAACAGCATCGATTTCTACCAATCCTAAGGTAGCGTTCAGGGCGATAAAGCCAGGATAAAGTTCTTTCCCACGGGCATCAATTACTTGGTCGTAGTTGTTTTGTACTTGATCTGCGGTGGTAATTTCAATGATTTTACCTGCAGCAAACCCTAAGGCACTATTTTCAATAATTTGTCCATCTCCTATATGAGCTGTGGCTCCTTGGATTAGGATACTTTGACTTTGAGGGGCACCTGGTGTTTGCTGGGCTGTTGCGCTTAGGCTCCAACACAGGCCAAAGAGCAAACATAAAGCGGTGGTGGAATAGTGTATGATATTTTTCATGATTATTCGTCTAAAGTTTCACAGTGAAATTCTCTTTTCTTTTTGATTTTCGGGGCTTTTGCAGCCTCTCCTTGGGCTTGAGTATCGAGCATTTGTTGCATCAACTCTTGTTTTTCTTGTTGAGCAGCGAGCATCTGTGAGGCGACTTGATCCGCTTCGTAATAGAATACTCCGTCGATCATGGTTTTTTCGGCCCGACTGTAGACAGACATGGGATGCCCGTCCCACAGGACCAAATCGGCTTCTTTTCCGGTTTTGATACTACCCACATGAGCGTCGATATGTAAGAGTTTTGCTGGGTTAAGAGTTACAAATTTCCAAGCATCCTCCTCGGAAACACCACCGTATTTTACAGCTTTAGCCGCTTCTTGATTTAAACGCCGAGACATCTCTGCATCATCCGAATTGATCGCCACAACAACCCCTGCCTCGTGCATGATGGCAGCATTTTGGGGGATGGCGTCGTTGACTTCGTATTTATATGCCCACCAATCCGAAAAGGTTGAACCGCCAGCGCCATGTGTTTTCATTTTATCGGCTACTTTATAACCTTCCAAGATATGCGTAAAGGTATTTACTCGAAACCCGAATTGGTCGCCAACTTTCATCAACATATTGATTTCGCTTTGCACATAGGAGTGACAAGAAATAAATCGTTTTCCATCCAAAATTTCTCCAATAACTTCCATTTCGCGGTCTTTTCGAGGGGCTTGAGTTTTGGCTTGTTCTCGCTTACTCAGTTTACGATACCTATCCCAGTTTTCTGAGTACTCCTGTGCCCGAGTAAAGTAGTCCACAAATACTTGCTCGACTCCCATTCTCGTTTGAGGGAAACGCGAATAACTTTGCCAATTGGATTGCTTGACGTTCTCTCCGAGTGCAAACTTGATAAAGGGTTTGGCTTTGTCATAGAGCAATCCATCTGCATCTTGTCCCCAGCGGAGTTTGATGATGGCAGATTGTCCGCCAATGGGATTAGCGGAGCCATGTAAGATTTGAATGGTCGTAACACCACCACTCAGGTTTCGATAAATATCAATATCTGTTGGGTCTAAAACATCTGCAATACTTACTTCGGCAGACGAATTTTGACCTCCTTCGTTAATGCTCGAAGCCGCAATATGGGAATGCTCATCGATGATACCGCTGGTCACATGTTTTCCAGTAGCATCAATTACCTCAAATCCGTTAGCGTCCAGATTATTTCCTACCCCTACAATACGTCCATCTCGAACCTGAACATCCGCATTTTTTAGGATTCCTTCCGCTTCATTTGTCCAAACCGTAGCGTTTTTGAAAAGTATGGCTTTGGGCTGTGGGAGGGATTTCCATCCATAGGCGTTATTGGGAAAACTCACCGCATGAACCGGGTGAGTCTTTGGACTCTTTGCCTTTGGAGCCTTTTGTGTTTGGGTCGAGGTATCGGTTAAGGGTGTTAAGCTGAAAGCGGTTTGTTTCCCTTCAAAGTTGAGTGCCTTTCCTTGAATGGTAGCACCCGCTTCTGCTATCCGGGCAGAAAGCTGAGCAGTCTTTTTGTTTTCAAAAAAGGAAATGGATAACCACCCGTCTTTATAACTGCCTTGAGCATTGAGTTTTAGGCTGTCCTTTTTGACTTCAACTTTGAGCTTTTGAGTGCTTTTTTTAAGGTTGATGCGGAAGGATTGGTCGGATAATTCTAGGCTGTAATCTCCGTCAATATCAATCGCTTTTTTGGTTTGAAGTTGATCTCGATTCCCAATGATCCAGTTTTCAAGGATTTTGGTTTCCGAGGCAAACAGATCTCCATCGGTGATCAAAAAATTGGCTACAGCTCCTCTTCGGAGATGTCCAGCATCTGAAACCCCCAAGATTTCGGCCGGATTTTTAGTAAGTGCGTTGAGTGCTTGTTCTTTTGAAAGCCCATAGGCAACTGCTAAACGAAGATGCTTAAAAAATTCATCAGCAGAGCTGTGTCCTGCGCTAGTAATCGCAAAGCGAATATTGTTTTCTGCCAGTTGAGCTAAGTTGGAAGGGGCCTGATTCCAGTAGCGCAATTGATTTAAGGTGATTTTTTTGGCGAGGATGGGATCGTCGACAGGATAGGATTTAGGAAAATCTATCGGGACAATCAAAGTCGGCCGAAGCTTTTTAAGGCTTGGCAGGTGTTCATAAGCTTTACCATCCGATACAATAGCAAAATCTAACCCCAACTCTTTTCCTAGGCGTGCCGCCCGAAGGGTGTTTAAGCTATTTTTTGTTTCAAATATTTTAGATAGTGCTTTTTGGGATTGAAGCGCTTCTATACTCATGTCTTTAGAAGCAGTCTTTCCAGGCTGATACCATTTTGCATCGGCATGAAGTTGACGAATCAGGGCAATAGCTCCCATAATCGAACTGGGGTAGGACTGACGGGAGGCCTTACTCTTTTGGAAAGAATAGTGTTCGGCCACCGAAGTTCGACGTATTCGGTAAGCATCGGAGGCCCCGGCAGCAGGGGCTACCAATATACTGGTCCCTCTATGGATTCCCGATTTTCGATGGGTATTCACCAACCCAAACCCCATTTTTCGGAGTTGGCTCGCTTGTTTGTCGTCAAATTTAAAATCTCCTTTTGGATCGTAAGAACTCTGGATGTGATCGTTCCAGTAATAACCTTCTCGATCAGAGGTGTATTGGGCACTGCGACCTCCATTGGGGGCTGCTTTGGGATTGGAAATCCCAAAATTACTGTGAAGTTCAATAAACCCGGGGTAGATATGTTTCCCAGCCAAGGAATATACAATTGCGTTGCTGGGAATATCAATATAATTCCCAACGGCGATGACTCGCTCGTTTCGGATGACTAATCTTGCGTTTTCGATCACTGTTGTTGCATCCAAGTGGATGGTCGCTTCCGTAAAAGCATAGGTCACATCAGGAAAAGTTTTTACCTGAGTATTGGTTGGGAAGTAGTCTTGTGCGACTGTAATTCCAATCCCCAAAAAAAAGGCGACTAACCCTCTAAAGGTTTGGTTCATAAGATTTTGTTTTTGTTTTCGTTTCGCTTTTGAGGAGCACCCGAGGGGTGCTGAACTCTTTTCGAAACTAAGGAATTATTTCGAGTTATACACCTCTGTTGGGTGATTTTCAAAGTGCTGAATCAGCAACTGCACTACAGCTCCATAGGACTGTATTCCTAGGGCTTGTCCTTGAGCTTTCAGAAAGCGGTCATATCCGAATTTGAAGTATTTTTCCAAGGGATTGTCATATGATTTCCAGAATGCTGCTTGTTTTTTGTACCCTTCGATAATTCCAGAGTGGATTTTCTTTTGGTAGATCCGAGCTTGGTCGGGGTTGTTCTTCCAGAGAGCAGATAAGGTATACCGCAATCCAAAACTATATCCTGCGAGTTCAATCCACGGATCGGGATGCGTGGTTGTGGCCAAAAAAGCAGCAAAATTTGCTTCGTTTTCGGGGGCAATACTCAATTGGTGTTGGAGTTCGTGGGCGGCCGTAATCACATAACTCATTTTCGGTAGTTTGCGATTGACTTGGGCTTCCAAAGTCCAAGGATTTAAATAACCAGCATAGCCCATATAGCTCAAGGCTACACTCCACATCGAATGCTTGAGGCGAACAGAACGATCGGCATTTGAAAAGTATGGAGCATTTTCGATTTTGGTTTTAATTTCTGCTTTTGAAAAGGGG
Source organism: Flavobacteriales bacterium (assembly GCA_011524915.1). GTDB lineage: Bacteria > Bacteroidota > Bacteroidia > Flavobacteriales > Flavobacteriaceae > WTJH01. The sequence continues at coordinate 53,987 of WTJH01000079.1, forward strand.
ATCTCCGGGATAGCAGCCGAATCTTTGGACAGTTCTAAATGATGTTTGTGCGTTTGTTCAATTAAAATATCCAAGGTTCTTAAAAGTGCCTCTTCATTATATTTTTGATATTCTTTTTGGATGGGGAAAGCAGCGGGCCGATAATAATTGATTCCCCATCGAAGCTGAAAGATCAAAAAGATGAGTCCCATCCAAAAAATACTATGATTTATCAGTACAAACCTTTCTTCGGGTTGTCGAATAAACTTCCGTAAACCCCACATCAGAAAACCAAAAATGACCAGATAGATAAGGTCCCCTACAGAAAAGGGGATAGGATCAAAAAGCCAAGCGGTTAAATGCTGTGTGGATAACAGAATTTTGTGCAGCAGGGAATTGTCAAAAAACTTGGGGCTATTCTCTAAAACCGTGATGCAGGCCATCCCTAAAACAAAAAAACTGCACCCCCAGAGCGCAAGTTTCCAGTGGTGCAGTTTTTTGAATGGCATGGGGTCTAATTTATTCGATCACCTCAACGATTTCTAGTTCAAAAACTAAATCGGTATTCGGAGGGATACCACTTCTTCCTCTTTCGCCATAAGCTAAATTGGAGGGCAGAAAAACCGTTGCTTTATCGCCCTGACGAAGTAGGGCAACTCCTTCTTTAAACCCAGCGATTAGCTCAGCTTCTGGAGCTACATCGGCTAGGATAGGGGTGTATTTTCCGGCATCGAGTTTACTTTGATTGAGCATGTCATTTTGCTCAGCAACAGTAGAAAGACTGGTGTCTAGTAGCGTTCCGTCGGCAAAGTAAACCGCGTAGTGCGTAAGGGCTTTGTTGGTAGACGTTACCGCTGGGCCATCACCTTTTTGAGTAATGGTATAGGATAGTCCAGAAGCCGTTGTTTGCGCATTGGCTTTTACGGATTCAAAACGAGAGGTATTTTTACTTTTAATCGCAGCTGCTTTTTCGGCTGCTTCTTTTTCACGGGTTTCTTTATTGTTTAAGTAATCCGCAAAGACTTGAGGAGCATCAAATTTCTTGGCTTCTTTTCCTTTTCGTATGATTTTAATCTTACGAATGGTGTCGTTTTGCTGAATGGAATCTACCACATTTTGTCCTTCTACAACAAAACCAAAAACCGTGTGTTTCCCGTCCAGCCATGGCGTTTCTTTGTGGGTAATAAAAAACTGACTTCCGTTGGTGCCCGGACCTGCATTCGCCATGGAAAGTACTCCAGGACCATCGTGTTTCAGGTCAGTGATTTCGTCGTCGAAACGGTAGCCCGGACTTCCAGAGCCTGAACCAGTTGGGTCACCTCCCTGAATCATAAAGTCTTGAATTACTCGATGAAAGGTAAGTCCATCATAAAAAGCTTTGTCTTTGTATTCGGCTGCTACATTCGGATGATTGCCTTCGCTTAGAGCAACAAAGTTTGCAACCGTAACCGGAGTTTTATCAAAAGCTAAACTCAGGGTAATATTGCCTTTATTGGTTTCAAGATCTGCATACATCCCATTGTCCAGATGTGGATAAGGGGATTTGCATGCGCTAAGTGCTAAAAGTCCTGAAAATAAAAAGAGGATACGTTTCATAGAATTAGAGTAAGATTAATTTTTTTGGTGATCCAAGAGATGTATGTAAATCTTTAGGGGTTGGCTAACCCCAATTTTATCGCCATCGCCTTGGTATCCATAACAAAGGTAGGAAGGAAATAGAAATACACCAACTTCCCCTTTTCGGAGGTGTTTTACTCCTTCTCGAAGAGCAGGCAGTACATCCTCTCGGTCTACCAAGAAGTTTTCAGTTGCGACTTCTTTAAAGTCGTAAAGTATATTACCGCTTAAGTCTTCCACCTGATAACTTATTTCGACCCAATCGCCTTTTACAGGACGGTCTTTTTGGGTGGCACGGCCACTGGAGGGGGCGTAGTAATACCCCTTTTCTCCCCGCTGGAATTGATGTTGACTGTCTGCCTTAGCGACCGTTTCAAGCGCTTTATTCTGATCTGCAAAACGGTCTTTATTTCTCAATGCGGATTGTTTTAGAAAAGCATCCGACGACTTGTTTAAAGCTTTTCGAGCCTGTGGTGCCTGACATCCAAAAACCAAAAGCAGGAGTAGGAAATGGAATATCGAATTAGGAAAAGTCATGTGCAAAGTTTTCAATTGCGTGTAAAAATGTTTCAACCGTTTTTTCTAAGGAGTCAAAAGAAACCCCGCCGGCTGCATTGAGATGACCACCTCCGTTAAAATGTGCCGCTGCAAAATGGTGTGCGGGGAAGTTTCCTTTGGAACGAAAAGACATCTTTACCTTGCCTTCTTGGGGGTGATCGATCATAATTACAGCTAATTGAATTCCAACCAGTCGCAAACCATAGTTAACAAAACCCTCGGTATATCCCTTTTGGTAGTTTACCGATTCTAGCTCGTCTGCACTGAGGTGGATATAAACAACGGGGAGTGTTTCTAGCTTTTTCATGTTGGAAAGTGCAATTCCCAAAAGGCGGAGTCGATCGAAGGTGTAGCTATCGTAAATATTTTGGTGAATTTCACTGTGTACAGCTCCTGCTTCCATAAGTGTGGCTACAGCTCTGTGGGTGGCTGGGGTGGTGGAAGGGAAGCGGAAAGAACCGGTATCGGTCATTATTCCGGTATACAGACAACTTGCCATAGCCGGGTCCAGTAAAGAGGAATCAATCGCCATAATGCAGTCGTATATCATTTCGGAAGTAGAGCCCATTTCTGGTTTTGAGATCATCAGATCTGCAAAGTCTTTAGGGTTTTCGTGGTGATCAATCATAACCACCGAAGCGCTACTGCTTTGAACGAGTTCTCCAAGATCATCGATTCGCCCCAAGTCGTTAAAGTCCAAGCAAAAAATTAAATCTGCATCCCCAATCAATGCTGAAGCTTGGTCTGGGGTGGCCTCTGCATTGATGATGTGTTCCTGCTGAGGCATCCATTTGAGAAATTTCGGATAGTCATTGGGGGAGACCACAGTGGTCTCTTTGCCCAGTTTAGTTAAAAATATCTGCCAGCCCAAGCAACTGCCCAAAGCATCTCCATCTGGGTTTTTGTGTGGAATAATGACCACCTTTTGACTGCTTTCGATGTAGTTTTGAAGTTCTTGCATAGCGGATTGTTTTGGGAACGAATGTACGTATTTCCAAAATTTTCACTTCTGCTGTTTCTGAAGGTTTAGGCCCATGAATTTTGTTTAGCTTTGCCCCAAAATAAATTGATATGAATAATCGCACTTTTACGATGATCAAACCCGACGCTGTCGCCAACGGTCATATCGGTGCCATCTTGGAACAAATCACGAGTTCAGGGTTTAGAATTGTAGCCCTTAAAATGACTCAGCTAACGGTTCAAGACGCCCAAGAGTTTTATGCCATCCATTCGGAGCGTCCGTTTTTTGGTGAATTGGTAGCCTTTATGACAAGTGGTCCTATTGTAGCAGCTGTTTTGGAAAAAGACAATGCGGTCGATGATTTCCGAACGCTTATCGGTGCCACCAATCCTGCGGAAGCTGCAGAAGGAACGATCCGAAAAAAGTTTGCTACTTCTATGGGAGAAAATGCCGTTCACGGTTCTGATAGTGATGAAAACGCTGCTATCGAAGCTGCATTTCATTTTTCAGGGCGCGAGCACTTTTAAAGAAGGACAATTTTTTTGATGCCTAGTTCAGGCAACTGTTCCTGAAGATTTTTTTGGAGTTGGTCTATTCCAGCGCTTAATTCATTGCGCAAGGGAGCGGAGGAAAGTCGTACGTAAATCTGATTGCTGCGCCAACGCACTTCTGTGGTGTATTGACTGACGATAGGCCCTGTTATCTCTTTCCATGCATCCTCAAGTTTTTGCTGTTTAAACCCAGGAGCTAAATTTTTCTGCTCTTTAATCTCGGCTAAAACTTCTTTTAGGCTGTGCGGTTCAAATTTTGAGGGAGGAGTCACTTCAGTTGTCTTCTGTTGTAATGATATTCTTTGTGGTGATGAGCCAATACGAGTTGTAAGCTGTCTAGGGTTACAATCTCTTCTTCCCAGCTGTCCAAAGGGGTTTTAAACACGAGTGCAAAACCATTAGAATTTTCCCGGATTTGGAAAGAAGTCGCGGCTTCAGAGGTTTGGAATCGTCCGTTAAAAGTCGGTTGTCCCTTTTTGCGGAAGCCTTCTTTTTCATTGATTTGGTAGTAATCCCAAAGAGGTATGCCGCCCCGTTTGGGGTAAAAAGTTTCATTGGCATGCGTAACGAAAGCGATCTCCCAATATCCCTCTAGTTGTTCCACCGCCAGTTTGGGTTCTTGCGATTTCGGTTTTTTGGAAGCTTCTTGGCAGGACCAAAGCATTCCCATCAAAACTACTGTAGATAGGATTCTTAATTTCACTTTTCGCTCTGTTCTTTGAGTTTTTCAAATTCCTTTTCGATGGAAAACATGGTCTTGAATTGATATACGCTTAGGTAGTGCGAAACAACGCCAATTCCCCAACCCAGAGCCGAAAAAACGACCCATAGATATTGAGGGGACAGCCAAAGATTGATGGCTACCAATCCTAAATTGACCAGGATATATGTACTCAAATGTATTTTAAACCCAACACGTCGTTCGGCTTCTTCCCAAAGTTTTTTTTCTTCCATTTAAATTCAATTTATAAATTCAAGTTACAATTTATTCCTTAGAGTTCGAACAACTCATAGGCCATGTCTGCTTGTTTTAGCGCATTTAGACTCCGCTCTTTGTGGGTGTCAGAAATAAATATTTGACTAAAGGCTTCATCCTTCATCAGTCCTATGATCTGGGACACCCGTTGCTGATCCAATTTGTCAAAGGCATCATCCAGAAGGATGATAGGAGCTGTTTGGGTGGCTTTCTTGAGCCATTCGAACTGGGTGAGCTTAAGGGCTACTAAAAATGTTTTTTGTTGTCCTTGGCTCCCGTATTTTTTGATGTTTTCTCCATTCATCTCAAAGTTCAGATCGTCTTTGTGAATTCCTGTCGAGGTATATTGCAGGGTCCGATCTTTGCTCAGGTTTTGCTCGAATAATTCCTTTAGACTTGCATCTGTTAAGTGAGAATTGTAGTGCACTTGAGACTTTTCTTGTCCACCGCTAATTTGGTGATAATGTTTTTCGAATAGGGGCTGAAAGCCTTCAATAAATGATTTTCGCTCTTCAAACAAATCAGCTGCCAATACATGCATTTGTTCGTTGTAAACCTCCAAAGTATCTTGATCAAAGGTGCGGTTGAGGGCAAAATATTTTAACAACGCATTTCTCTGGCTTAGAATTTTTGAGTAGTCCAAAAGTTTTTGGAGGTAGCCCGGAACGGTCTGACTGAGAATTCCATCTATAAATTTCCGTCTAACAGCACTTCCTTCGGTAATCAGATCGTTATCGGCTGGCGAAATCATGACCACGGGTATTTTTCCAATGTGTTCCGTAAGAGTGGAATAGGGTTTGCCGTTGCGTTTCAGGGTTTTTTTATGTCCTTTTTTAAGACTGCAGTGAATTTTCTCTTCCCCTAATGCGCTTTCAAAAAGTCCTTCTAAAACAAAAAAATCTTTTTCAAATTGGATGTTTTGAACGGCTTGCGGATTAAAATACCCTTTGCCATAAGCCAAGTGGTAAATAGCATCTAAAATATTCGATTTCCCACGGCCATTGGGCCCTACAAAGCAATTGATGGGTTGAGAAAAATGGAAATTTTCCATTTCAATATTCTTGTACTGCGTAAGATGTAGCTCTTTTAAAAACATAGGAAGCCCAGACTTCGAGCAAAAATATAACAAAAGCTAGGTTTTCACCTCAGGATTGCGTTTTCTGTTTGAAAGAAAAAAACTAATTTTGCTCAACTAAAATTGAAGCATGGCCACGTATAAGAAAAGAGGAGCTAAAAAATCAGTCAATAAAGTTGACGCTCCCGCCGAAGAATTAAAAAGTACAACAGCAGAAGTTTTCGAATCCTTAGACCAGACAGCCTCTCGGTCCGAAGCTTTTGTTTCTCAATATCAAAATTTCATCCTTATTGCAGTAGCAGTTGTGGTTACTGGAGTTTTGGGGTATTTAGCTTACGACAGTTTTGTGGCACAACCCAAAGCTGCGGAAGCCGTAAACGAACTCAATCAGGCGCAATACTTTTTTGAGTTGGCCGTAAATAGTACAGAATCCGACTCCCTTTATCGTTTAGCTCTCGAAGGCGGGGAAGGGAAGTATGGCTTTTTAGATATCATCGACAACTATTCGGGAACTCCCGCTGCTAAACTAGCGACTTACAGTGCTGGGATGGCCTATTTAAACCTTAAAGAATACGAGAACGCGATCAATTATTTGGATAATTTTTCTTCCGATGATGTTATGTTGAGTGCTCTTTCCAAAGGAGCGATTGGCGATGCATTTGCGCAATTGGAGCAACCGGATGAGGCTTTCGAATACTACGTACAAGCAGCAAACGCTAGCGATAACGCATTTAGTACCCCTAAATATCTCTTTAAGGCAGCCCTTTTAGGCGCGCAGATTGGCAAAGCAGATCAGGCACTATCGTTCTTTAAGCGAATCAAAGAAGAATATCCTCAAGCGCCAGAGGCGGCTCGAGTAGATGTACAGATCGGCAAATTGGAACACAGCTCCAATTAATTTATGGCTACAGCCCTTCAAAACCTTTCTGATTATGATCCTTCTGGGGTACCTTCTGCCCAAGAGCTTTCTTTTGGGATTGTAGTATCCGAGTGGAATTCCGAAATTACTTCGAATCTTCACCAAGGAGCAGTAGAGGCTTTGGAAGACTGTGGTGCTTTAGCCGCAAATATTGAAACCATACATGTACCGGGTAGTTTCGAATTGATTTATGGGGCCAAGCACCTCATTGATCGAAAAAAGTACGATGCCGTAATTGTTATTGGAAGCGTTATCCAGGGAGCTACGCGGCACTTCGAATTTGTATGTCAGGGGGTAACTCAAGGCATCAAAGACTTAAATATCCAGACCGATACCCCGGTGATTTTTTGTGTACTTACGGACGATACTTTAGAGCAAGCTCAGGAACGTTCAGGAGGGAAACACGGCAATAAAGGGGTGGAAGCTGCGATAGCCGCCATAAAAATGGCTTCTTTGGGGTCCTAATCGGCCTAAAATCCTGTACATTTGAAGTGTATCGAAGCCAGTAATCTGTATGTTTAAGCTCAATTTCTTTAGGCAAAGACCCAACAATCGGTTCAACTATACCCCTCGGTATTTCCAAGGGAAGGATGGTGGCAATCCCTACGATTTTGACAGTTCTATGCGGCGTCACCGGGAAACCTACAATTCTAACGATCGCAGACAATTGTGGACAGAGGCACGCCAACAAAGTCGCTCGAGAAGAAATAGTGGTAGTACCCTTCGAATTTTCGTCATCGCCATCCTCCTCTTATTAACAGTGATGTGGGGTTTGGATCTCGATTGGTCTATTTTTAAATTTTAAGTCCCAATGTCCGATATCATAGAATTACTACCGGACCATGTGGCCAATCAAATTGCCGCAGGAGAGGTAATCCAACGTCCAGCATCTGTAGTTAAAGAACTTTTAGAAAATGCTATTGATGCACAAGCCGATCATATACAACTGCTCATCCGAGATGCCGGGAGGAGTCTGGTCCATGTAATTGACAATGGCCTAGGGATGTCTTCTACAGATTTGCGTTTGGCATTTGAGCGTCATGCCACTTCAAAAATCAAAAAGGCAGAAGACTTGTTTTCACTTCAAACCAAAGGATTTAGAGGAGAGGCTTTAGCTTCCATTGCGGCAGTAGCCCAAGTGGAGGTGCATTCCAAAAGAGCCGCAGACGATCTGGGCAGTTGCCTAAAGATAGAAGGGAGTGAAGTCAAGCTGCAAGAAAATTCAGCTACAGCAACAGGGACTTCTTTGGCCGTCAAAAATCTATTCTTTAACATTCCAGCGCGGCGGAATTTCTTAAAGTCTGATGCGGTCGAAATGAGACATATTTTAGATGAGTTTCATCGGGTAGCACTTGCACATCCAGACATTAAATTTCAGCTGTATCAGAACGATAGTGAGTTGTTGAATCTTCCTGTTTTAAGTCTTAAAAAACGTGTACTTGGAATTTTTGGAGGGAAATACGAAACGGCCTTAGTTCCCATTCACGAGCAAACTTCGGTTGCTTTAGTTGAGGGTTTTGTACTCAAACCGGATCAAGCCCGAAAGTCTCGAGGACAACAGTTTTTCTTTGTCAATCAACGTTTTATAAAAAGTAGCTTTTTACACCATGCCGTAAGTTCGGCATTCGAAGGGATGCTGAGTCCTGGATATCATCCGGGATATTTTATTTTCCTGCATCTGGATCCCAAAACCTTGGATATCAATATTCATCCTACCAAAACAGAAATCAAGTTCGAAGATGAGCAAAGTATATATTCTATTCTTCGAGCTACCGTCCGCCATGCCTTAGGGATGTTTCAGGTGGGACCCACCTTAGATTTTGATCGAGACCCCAATTTGGATACCTCCTATCAGCAAGCCCAAACCTCAGAGATTTCTCAACCCGAAGTTTCGGTCGATCGACAGTTCAACCCCTTTGCGGATCATAAGCCACCTTCCAAAGCTGAAAAACAAGCTTGGGAAAGTATGTATCAGGAGCTGCAGCAGCAAGCGCCCAAGGAAGACACGACTCCGCCCGTTATTTTTGATGAGCCAACCGCATCTGTTTCTACCTTGAGCTGTTTCCAATGGCAACAGAAATATATGATTACTCAGCTGGGTGGACAGCTCTATGTGATTCATCAAGGCCGAGCCCACCAACGCGTGCTTTATGAGCAGTTTCTAAAACAGTTGAATCGATCCGAACCTGCATCTCAAACGCTGCTGTTTCCGGTCCAGATGCCATTAAATGTTCAGGATAAGATTCTTTTGGAGTCTTTGCAAGCCGATTTAGAGGGGATGGGATTTCAATTCAGTTGGGAAGCAGATCAGTTGTCGATACTTGCGGCTCCCCATCTGTGTACAGCAGAAAATATCATTCCTGTGGTTCGAGAAATTTTAGAAAGATCTCAAAGCGAAGCTGCAGAGGAGAGTTTTAGTATGTCGGATCATATCGCTAAAATTTTAGCAACTTCTCTGGCTGTTCCCTCAGGTAAACGTTTAGAAATTCCTGAGCAAGAGCAGTTGATTCAGGATTTATTTGCATGTACAGAACCCCGATTTTCCCCAAAAAATCAGCAAATTTTCCTAACTTTCGAATCGGAAGAGATTGAAAAAAAATTGCTTTAATGCGGAATCTTACAGAGACGGTCAAGCACCTGTTAATCATCAATGGGATCTTTTTTTTAGCGACCCTTAGTTTAGGAGACATCACCTATGATTGGTTTGCACTTCACTATCCCGAAAACCCAAAGTTTCAGTTGTGGCAACCCCTTACGCATATGTTTATGCATGGAGACTTATCTCATATTTTTTTCAATATGTTCGGTCTCTATATGTTTGGTGTTCCATTGGAACGTATGTGGGGCAAACAAAAATTTATTTTCTTCTATATTTCAACTGGTTTGGGGGCCGCGGCTCTTCAACTGGTTTTATACGCCCTGCAGATGGGAATGATCCAAGATCAACTCTTTGAGCTTGGCGCAAGCTCGGCAGAGGTACTGAAGTTTTTTCAAACCGGATATTACAGTGCCTTGTGGGAGGAGGCTATAGGAGAACAATTTTTAGCTTCGGGATATCGAGCATACCAATCGGTTATGGTGGGAGCTTCTGGGGCACTTTATGGGGTCCTTGTAGCCTTCGCTTGGTTGTTCCCCAATTCACAACTGATGTTGTTGTTTCCTCCCATTCCTATACGTGCTAAATTCTTTGTTCCATTACTGATCCTTAGTGATCTGTTTTTTGGGTTTACATCCTATTCCATCGGGCCAATTGCGCACTTTGCTCATGTCGGTGGGGCCTTAGCTGGTTTGGTGATGATGTGGTATTGGAAAAGAAATCAGTTCAATCAAAATCGCTGGGACTAATGGGATTTTTAGATGATCTACGGTATCGATACAGCCAGTTCAATGCTGCCGAACGGCTCATTGCTTTGATCGTACTCTGTTTTATACTCCCATTTTTTTTAGACACCCTGCTGTTTTTGATGGCGCTTCCGCAGGGAACTTTTGTGAGTTGGTTCGAGCTACTTCCAGAATGGTGGAGCTTACTCTACAGACCTTGGACCTTTGTCACCTATAGTTTTTTTCATGCGGGCTTTTTCCATTTGTTTTGGAATATGTTATTGCTCTATTATATGGGGCAATTTGTATTGAATTTGTTTCGCTCATCCATGTTTTATAACATCTATTTTTTAGGGGTTATAGCTGGAGGGGTATTGTTTTTATTGAGTTATCGGATTTTCCCGGTATTCAGTTCTCAAACGCCTCCTTTGATCGGGGCTTCTGCAGGAGTGATGGCAGTTTTAGTTTTTATGGCGACCTACTCTCCCGATCAGATCATTCGCTTATTTATATTTAATATTCCGCTCAAATATTTGGCTATCGGATTTGTTGTTTTAGACCTTGTACAGATTCCTTATGGCAATGCCGGCGGGCATTTAGCTCATTTGGGGGGTGCAGGATTGGGGTTTGTTTATGGACGACAATTGCTCAACGGAACAGATATTGGGAGTGGCTTCGAAAATTTATGGCGTGGATTTTTCGGTTTGTTTAAGCCCAAGCCCTTAAGAACAGTTCATAAAAATACAGCCGCTAAGCCAAAAGCTACCAAAAATACAGATCAAGCAACCATCGATAAGATTTTGGACAAAATCAGCCAATCCGGATATGATAGCTTGAGTTCGAAAGAAAAAGAAATCTTATTTAAAGCCGGACAGAAGTAGCAGCCCCATGCGAAAAAAAATTCTCTACCCATTCCTCATTAGTGTCAATTTTGGTGCCCTTCTGTTGCAGTTGGCCTTGAGTCAGCGTTTGGGTTTTGCTGTTCATGCGCCTTTAATGACTCTTTTCCTACCGATTATTTTTTTGTTTAATTGCGGATTTTTCATCTATTGGATCATTCGGTTCAGGTGGCCCTTTCTATTGTTCTTTGGGATGCTGTTGTTGAGTTATAATCAGCTAGGCCTCTTATACCAACGAGCCTCTCCACGGATCGAGACAAGCCCTGGAATTGAGGTGATGAGTTATAACGTGCGTTTATTCAACCGCTATGGATGGTTGTCGAATACTGACATCGCCCAAGAAATTGAGAATTTTATCCAAAGAAAATTCCCCCATGTGGTGTGCTTTCAGGAATTCAGTCAAAAAGCAGCTCCCCGTTTGCAAAGTTTCCCCCATCGTTTCAGTACCGATGGCTTAGCTGTATACTCTCGATATCCGATTCTCAATCAAGGGAAAGTTATAGGCGGAGACCAATCTGTAGCAGCCATATATACAGATATAGAATATCAAGGAGATACGCTTAGGGTCTACAATATGCATATGGAATCTTTCCGACTGAATCATCAGACCGATTCTTTACTGGATACCGATCAAACCCTGCGTTTACGCAAGCGGTTGTTAACGGCTCTGGACCGGCAACAACAACAATTGGAAGCCTTGGTCGCCTTTGATCAAAAAAACACGCTTCCTTCTCTGGTTTGTGTAGATTTAAACAACAACGCTTTTTCCGAAGTATATCAAGGTTTGGCTAGTCGTTGGATCGATGTTTATACCCAAAAGGGGAGTGGTTTGGGAGCTACCTATAGTTTAGCGGGCATTCCCATGCGTATCGATTTTATTTTTGCCGATTCCCAAATGAAAATCTTGCATTTTGAAAGGTTTCGGGAGCAATTTTCGGACCATCAGCCCATTATGGCTCGTTTGCAGATCCCCTAAAAATCAGAACTTTTTGTTGGCAGTTGTTCTAAATATGAATCCGTCTCAGGACCTAGGTTAAAGAGCAGATCCAAAATGCTCAAATTGGGAAGAAAGCCATTTTTATTTTCAAACACCTGAGTGTACTTAGGGTAATGGGTGGGCTCATCTTTTATTTTGGCATTGAGCAAGTCCTCGGAGTAGGAATGATCCTCGGGAAGGGAATCTACTTTTATCAAGGTTTTATTCCAGTCCAAGATATCCACCAGTTGTTGAATAATGGCACTATTGAATTCCATCAAGCCCGTGGTCTCCCTTTGAAAAAAGGGAGCAAAATCGTCTTCGTAAAATTCAAAGTAAGGGCTGGATCGATAGGCGGCTTCTATGGATTTCCAATGTTCTTTTTTCCATCGGCTTTCCTGAAAAATTTGCACCTGATTGTCTTTTTGTTTGCTGCCATTCTTTTGGTGTACGATGGGGATGCTCAACTGAAGAACCCCATTCGCTCCATGAATTTTACAGCGATTGCGGTAGGTTTGCTTTTGGTAGTTACTTCCCACATACAAGCCGATAGTTTCCTGCTCACGAAGGCGAGCCATATAGGCTATGGAGGGGCAATAGGCGGGTACGAAGCAGATCATCCTAAGTTTTTCTTGCGACGGTTTCTCCACCAGGAAAAAATTTGCCACAAAACAAATACCCCAAGCGCGTGTGGCAAATAGGATTGGCGTTCACCACTTCCCGAAACTGTAGTAAAGACACGATCCCAACGAACTTTCCATTGTTTTAGCCCAGCATTGAAGTTTTCAAAACTCATCCAGATGAATACAGGCTTACCAACGATATGATCCTCAGGAACAAAACCCCAAAAACGACTGTCTTCGGATTGGTGGCGGTTATCTCCCATCATCCAGTAGTAGTCTTGTTTAAAGGTGTAGCTGTCTTGCGCTTTCCCGTTGATCATAAATCCATTGGAACTGTAAGCAAAATCATTTTTTTCATAGTCCACAATGATCTTTTTATACAGAGCAATATTTTCCTTGTTAAGGGCAACGGTGGCTCCTCTTTTTGGGATGACTAGAGGGCCAAAATTATCTTCGTTCCAGTCGAATGGAATTTTATTGGGGAAAAACACTTCGTTCGGTGTTTGCGTCTTACTTACCCGACGAACCAAGCTATCGAGGGCTATATTCTTTTTTAATCGGTCAGCTTCTTCTAGGGTGAGATTCAGTTGCTTTTCGGCTTCTAGAAGTTCCCGGGCTTTCAGGTTGTATTGACGAACCACATCTAAAGGCAAGCCCGCTGCGGGAGTAATTACAGCAAAGTCCTCTAATGTTGTTCCCGTTCTTCCTATGATGTAGGGAATCAGGGCATTGTAGGAGGTTTGGGAAATATTACTGATGGCATATTTTCGATAGAAATCTTTAAAGCCCAATTGCAGTAATTTCCGTGACGAAATACCTCCACTGGCATAGGCGGTGTGCATATATTGGACTTCCGCCCGATCGGGGAGTTGATTCCGTTGTCCATTTCTAAAAACAAAGCCGTCTTTAATTTCGAGGGTATCTCCCGGAATCCCAACACATCGCTTGACGTAATTCGATTTTTTATCAATGGGTTTGCGAATCCCTTTTTCTTTTACAAAAAAGCGTCGAACCGTATCGGCAGGCCAACTAAAAACTACAATATCGTTGGCTTTAATCTCTTCGATCCCCGGCAGTCGCAAATAAGGAATTTGGGGGTTTTTAAGATAGGACCGAGTTTTGACGAGAGGAATGGTGTCGTGTACCATGGGAAAGGATACTGCGGTCATAGGTACTCGGGCACCGTAATGCATTTTGGAGACGATCAGAAAGTCTCCGATCAAGAGGGATTTTTCTAGGGATCCAGTAGGGATAATATAGGGTTGAAAAAAGTAATTATGGACCATAGTGGCAGCCACTACGGCAAACAACAAGGAGCTCAACCACTCTTTAATGACCGAGGCGGGGCGTTCGGAAGCTTGTTCGATATAGCGGGTTTGTCTGCTGTAATTGGTAGGAATAATCCATAGGCCTAAACTTACAATAACCAAAAAGGTGTCTTTCCAACTGGATTTTCCGAAGGCTCTAAGGGTTTCTACCCAGATGGCTGGAAAAACGATCAGATTGATGGTCGGGATAAACAGCAAAATTACCCACCAAATGGGTTTATTGATGATGCGTAGAAGAACTACCGCATTATAGACCGGAATAGCGGCTTTCCAAGCGGCGTGTCCCGCTTTTTGATAAAGTTTCCAAGTGCCTATAAAGTGCAGTACTTGGATGCCTGCAATACAAAGTAACCACTGCGCTAAGGTCATAAGAATAAAATTTAGGCTTTAATGTTGAGTACGTCGTTCATTGAAAATATTCCCGATTTCCCAGCCAACCATTCGGCAGCAATCACAGCGCCCAAAGCAAAGCCTTCTCTACTATGAGCTTCATGCCGGATTTCGAGGGTGTCTATAGGGCTCTGATAGCTTACGGTATGGGTACCGGGGACATCGGGCTCCCGCAGGGCTTCGATGGGCAACTGATGTTCTTGCTGGGCCGTTAAGCTCCATTCGCTGTAGCGTGGATCATTTTTTAAAATGCCTTCCGCTAAAGTAATGGCCGTACCACTGGGTGCGTCCAATTTATGAACGTGATGAATTTCTTCTAGCGATGCTTGATATTCAGGATAGGGAGCCATTAATTTGGCCAAATGCTGGTTGAGTGCAAAAAATAAATTGACCCCTACACTAAAGTTAGAGGCATATAAAAACCCACAATTTTCAGCTTGCGCTTGCTGAGTTATTGTCTCATACGCGTCTAGCCAACCCGTGGTTCCACAAACCACCGGAACCTGATGCCCAAAGGCCGCTTGTATATTGGATACGGCAGCAGAAGGAACACTAAAGTTAATGGCCACATCCGCCTCAGCGAGGGGGTCGTTTTGGGAATTTTCGTCCCAGCGCGCTACAATTTGGTGGCCTCGATTCTCCGCTATTTTTTCAATAGCTTTTCCCATACGGCCATATCCTAAAAGAGCAATTTTCATACGATTACTTTAAAATTTTGCTGCAATACGAACACCAACTCCCATCCGATTGGTCCATAGATCGGGTTGGAGTAAAGGTTCAAAACTCAACTGATCGCTGATGTTGAATTGCAGTAGGTGGGCGCCCACATTGGCGTCCAGGATGTTTAACATATAAGTTCCCAGAATAAATAAAAACGACATATCCCGATAGCGTTGATGAAAATCCATTCCCAACAGCAATTTTTCGGTATCTGGGATAAGCTCTGCAAACTCATCGTCTGCATAGCCGGCTAGCCTTCTTTTGTAGGCTGTCCGATAGCGAGCCATTTCGGTATTATTAAATATATAGCCATATACGGAGCCTCCAATGGCTGCATATACAAAGGGAAGTTTCCATGCTTTTCGGGTATATATTTGTCCAAGTCCCGGAACAATTGCCGAATAGAAGGCCGCTTTAGAAGGGGTGAGGGGAGAGGTTTTGATCTCCAAAATCCGCCGTTCTTTTTTCGTGGGAGGCATTTGTTGTAGAGGCGTTTGTTGCGGAGGGGTTTGTGCCCAACTCCACAGACTTCCAAGACAACAGAGGGCTACAATCCAGCTGCGCATTATTGTTTGATTCGATTCAGGATACGTTCCAAGTCGGCTTGGGAAGAAAAAGCTACGGTAATACTCCCTTTGCCTTGAGCAGACATCCGAACGCGGACAGCACTGCCCAATACGTCTTCCATTTCTTGAGCGGCCGTTTCAAAATAGGCCGGTTGGTGTACTTTGGGTCGGGCAGTTTTGTTTTTGGCATTTTTGACCAAATGCTCCGTTTCCCGAACCGAGAGTTTCTGACCGATAACTTTTTCGTAAAGCTCCAGTTGTTCTTTTGGGTCTTCTACGTTGATGAGTGCTCGACCGTGCCCCATGCTTAAAAATCCATCGCGCATCCCTGTTTGGATCACCGGATCCAACTTCAACAGACGAATGTAATTGGCGATGGTGGAGCGTTTTTTTCCGACCCGTTCGCTCAATTGATTTTGGGTGAGTTGGATTTCATCGATCAGTCGCTGGTAGGACAAAGCAATTTCGATCGGATCGAGATCTTCGCGCTGAATATTTTCAACCAAGGCCATTTCCAAGGATTCCTGGTCGTTGGCTAAGCGTACATAGGCAGGAATTGTTTCTAAGCCGATACTTTTAGCCGCCCGAAAACGCCGTTCCCCAGAAACCAGTTGAAACGCATTGCCTTCCAGTTTCCGCACCGTAATGGGTTGGATAACCCCCAATTCTTTGATGGACCCTGCCAATTCTTGTAAACTTTCTTCGTTGAAGTGTGTACGGGGTTGGTAGGGGTTTACTTCGATGCCCTCCAATGGGAGTGCTACGATATTTCCGATCACCTCAGAGGCTTGCTTGTCGTCTGCAGATGTGATGTCGTTGTCGGGATTGTTCAGCAGAGCCGACAATCCGCGGCCTAAGGCTTGTCTTTGTTTGGGTTTAGCCATCTCTATGCGGATTTGTTCCGGTTTATGATTTCGTTTCCTAAAGCCAAATAGCTTTGAGCTCCACGGCTTTCGGCATCGTAAGATATAATATCTTCCCCAAAACTGGGTGCTTCACTCAGTCGAATATTCCGTTGAATGATAGATTTAAAGACCATTTTACCGAAATGTTTTTGCACTTCTTCGACCACTTGGTTCGATAGGCGCAAGCGGGAATCGTACATGGTCAATAATAATCCTTCGATTACCAATTCTTTGTTGTGTATTTGCTGAACACTTTTAATGGTGTTTAACAGCTTTCCTAAACCTTCCAATGCAAAATATTCGCATTGGATGGGAATGATCACCGAATGCGCACAGCTCAGTGCGTTGAGGGTAATGAGCCCTAGAGAGGGGGCGCAGTCGATCAGGATATAGTCATAGGCCTCTTGGATGGGAGCCACAGCTTCCAACAGCATTTTTTCACGATTACTTTTGTCTACCAGTTCAATTTCGCTGGCGACTAAATCGATATGGGACGGAATCAGATCCAGATTTGGACTTTTCGATTCCAATATCACCTCGTTTATGGGGAGGCTATGATCCAAAAGTTCATAGGTGCCCTTGAGCTTTTCATTGGTGTCAAATCCTAGTCCTGAGGTGGCATTGGCTTGGGGGTCTGCATCGATCAGCAGCACCTTTTTTTCCAATACACCTAAGGCTGCAGCTAGGTTAACTGCTGTTGTTGTTTTTCCGACACCTCCCTTTTGGTTGGCGATGGCTATGATTTTTCCCATAAATCTAAAATGAAGCCTAAAATACTATTTTTTGGGGGCTTTCTCCCTGCAAAATTATCAACAGTTTTGGAATTCTTATCGGAGGCTGGTGGTGTCGATCAAGAAAATATATTCACCTTCTTTTTTAAAGAGGTATTTTTCTCGAGCGTAGTTTTCCAGACTGTCCAGATTTTCGAGCTTTTGAATGGTCTTTTCATCTGCTTCAATCGCTTGTATAAGCTTCTGTTTTTCAGCTTCTAACTTGTCTATTTCCCCCTGTAATTCCCATTGGATTCGCCAGGAGTTGGTATCCAAAAAAGTCATCCAGAGTATAAACCCTAAAGTCAAACTCCCATAGATCCACCCAGCAGAGGTGAGGCGGGTGGGGATCCATTGTTTCAGCTTAAATTTTTTCAAGGCTTGGGTTTAGAAGTTTGAGCAACATCGGAAGCTAGGATCATCTGACGGTTTTGATTGCCCCAGCTGTTACGGATATAATTGACCACATCTGCAATTTCGTCGTCTTCGAGTCCCTGGGCGGGCATATTGCCGTTATAGGTTTGTCCATTGACCACAATCTCGCCCTGCATCCCGTATTTAAGACCGGCAATTACTGCTGCCGTTTGAGTTTCTAAAAAGTCACTGGGAGCTAAAGGTGGAAAAGCATTGGGAACGCCTTGCCCCTCAGCTAAATGACATTGAATACAGAAGTTCTGATATACTTCCTGCCCTCGATTGATACTGGCTTGAAGTTCGGGGCTTGGTTGTTCCTGACAAGCCACTAGGCTTAAACCCAAAAAAAAGACGAATAATTTTTTCATGATTTGGATACGATTTTAAAAATTCCTTTCCCTTCCACGGAGAGGTAAAGATAGCCATCCGGACCTTGCTGAACGTTGCGTACTCTTCCAATGTTGGGAGCTATTTTTTCTCGGGCAACGACTTGTTGGTTTTCGATGGTCAAATGTTCGAGATATTCAAATTTTAGGGAGCCTACAAAGTAATCTCCCCGCCAATTGGGGTATTTATCGGAATCTGAAATCGCAAATCCACTGGGTGCAATAGAGGGAACCCAATAGTAAAAAGGCTGTTCCATTCCTTCTTTTTTGGTTTGGGTAGTAATAGGCGTTCCGCTGTAGTTGATCCCGTAGGTAATCACAGGCCAGCCATAATTTTTTCCTTTTTGGATCCGATTGATTTCGTCTCCTCCTCGAGGGCCGTGTTCGTGAACCCAAATCTCCCCTGTGGTGGGGTGGGTAGCCATCCCTTGCGGGTTGCGGTGACCATAGGAAAATACAGCTTCCTTGGCTCCGTTTTGTCCCACAAAGGGATTGTCTTGTGGAATACTACCATCTCGGTTCAGGCGGTATATTTTCCCGCCATCTCGGGAAATGTCTTGGGGGTTTACATCGCGGTTGCCCCGGTCGCCAATCCCAAAGTAGAGATGCCCTTGAGGGTCAAAAACAATACGGGAACCCCAATGTTGCCCTTTTTTGGAATTGGGGCTTGCTTGGTAGAGCAATTCCACGTCTTCCAAACGACTGTTATCGACCAGTCGGGCTTTGTATAGGGCGGTGTTGCCTCCGGGTTCTGATCCCCTTCCTTTGGAGCTAAGGGTCAGATAAATGATGCTATTGGTCTCAAAATCGGGATCGGTGGCTACGTCCAAAAGACCGCCTTGCCCCCGGACATATACCTCAGGGACATTGCTGATGGCTTGTTTTGTACCAGCAGAGCAATAGTATAGCGTACCTCCTTTTTCTGTGGCTAAAATTTCAGTTTTAGAAATAAAGGTCATTCCCCACAAAATACCGGAATCGTCCACCACCTTTTCAAGGGTATAGGCTGCAGTACTAGGAGTTTGTATGGGGGGGACATTTTCTTGGGCACAGGCCATAAATACGCTCAGGCCTAAAAGAGTCCCAATAGAAGCTAAATAACGCATGGTTTTAAACAGGGTTTTGAGGTAAAGTTAACAGGAATTCCGCAGAACTAAAATGCTTGACAACAAAAGTAATATATCTTTATGCTGTTAAAATTTAAATACAACTCTTTTGATTTCAATATTCCCACATAAATACCTGAATGGTTTGCTGCTATGGATGAGTCTGTTTGTGGGTTATGCTTGTTCTAGCGATCCCTCGGGCGGGGGAGAAGAGCCTGCAGCAGAGGAACCCACTCTGGTGGTCGAGCGGCGACAGTTTTCGGTAACTGTTTCTGCAGGTACTGGGGGGAGCGTAAATACGGCTGGAGGTTTATTGGTCGAAGGAAGTAGCCTTACCCTCACTGCAACACCCGATTCTGGCTATGTTTTTGAAAGTTGGTCCAATGGATCTACAGAAAATCCCCTGACTATTGTTGTCAACGGAACCTTGACGCTTCAGGCCAACTTTACCCGAGATACACAAGGCGGAACCCAAACAACACTTTTGGAGGCCGATGGTCCAGGCAATACCTATGCCCTGATTACTTCAGTTTTGGCGCCCAACTATAACCCTATCGAAGTACCCGATTGCAATCACGAATCCTTTGGCGATCATATAGACGAGCTTTTTGACGAAACTTTAAATAAAAATGTATTTCGGTTTTATATCCATACCACCCCCGACAACGACCGTTGCATCAACTTCGATCGGCAACGCAACGAAATCAAAGCCTATAATCAGTCGCCAGAAAATCTCTTGGGTCGGGAAGGGGAATATGTAACCTATCGATGGAAATTTAAATTGGCGACAGGCTTCCAGTCTTCTCCGAATTTCACCCATATTCATCAGTTAAAATCGGTGGGAGGCGATCTGGCAGGGATGCCCATGTATACCTTGACCACACGGAAGGGAAACCCCGATCGGATGGAGCTGCGCTATGCCGAAACAGACCAGCAAATCACTTTAACCCAAACCGATTTAACTCCCTTTTTGGGCCAATGGGTCACCGTTGAAGAAAGCGTCCTTTATGCACACAATGGAGCATATCGGCTGACCTTAAAAAACACCCAGACCGACGAGCTTCTTATGTCTTATACCAACGAATCTATTGTCAATTGGCGTGCTGGCGGGGAGTTTGTACGGCCTAAATGGGGGATCTACAGAAGCTTATTGCAAGCAGAAGACCTGCGGGACGAAGCCCTTTTATTTGCAGACTTTAGCGTTACAGAATAAGCCCTTTAAAACAAAAGAGGCATCAGAAATACATAAACACCGATAAGGATCAAAACGGCCAAAAGATTGAGTACGATCCCTACTCGGGCCATTTGTGGGATTTTTACATAACCACTAGCAAACACTATGGCATTGGGGGGTGTTGCCATTGGCATCATAAAGGCACAACTGCTGGCAATGGTCACGGGGATCAGCAAATGCAGCAGCGGGATTTCTAATCCCAGTGCGATTCCTGCTACCACGGGAGCCAAAACTGCGACCAAAGCCACATTACTCATCAATTCTGTTAGGAACAGCATCAGGCCAATCAGGAGGCAAAAGGTAGAAAAATTCCCATAGTTGCCTTGAGCAATCGCTTGGGCGACTTGGTCTACAATTCCAGAGGCAGACATGCCTTTAGCCAAGGCCAGGCCGCCGCCGAAAAGTATCAGTATTCCCCAAGCGAGTTTAGAGGTGTCTTCCCAAGTGAGAATATATTTATTTGGTCGAATCTCGTAGGGCAGTGCAAAAAGACTGATGGCAGCCCCCACACTGATGAGGGGGTCCGTAAGCCCCAAGTGGGGAAATAGGTTGTTGATTGCTGTTCTAAAAATCCATAGAAAAACGGTAGTTCCAAAAATATATAGGACATGCTTTTCACCTTTGGATAGCGGTCCTAATTTTTGCAGTTCTCCTGCAATTAATTCTTGCGAGGCACCAAACTCCAATCCTCGATTGGGAAACATCAGGTACACCAAAATCAGATAGCTTAAGCCAATCATCAGCGCTGCAAAAGGCAGCCCTAAAGCCATCCAGTTTAAAAAAGAGATTTCTATTTGATATTCGTTTTCTAAAAGCCCGATCAATACCGAATTCGGTGGAGTGCCAATAACGGTTGCTACACCCCCGACATTGGCAGCAATGGCAATTCCCAACATCACGCTTAAGGCAAAGCTTTGGTCTTGTTTTGTAAAGCCATCGGCATCTTTAAGCAGCAGTTGAATCACCGAAAGGGCAATGGGGAGCATCACCACGGTACTGGCCGTATTACTGATCCACATACTTAGGCTGGCCGTGGCCAGCATAAAGCCTAAGATGACTCTGTTGGGAGAAGTCCCGGTCCGGTGGATGATGTTTAGGGCAATCCTTTTGTGTAGTTCAACTTTTTCTAGGGCTAGGGCCAATACAAAACCTCCAAAAAACAAAAAGACAATCGGGCTGCCATAGTTGGCACCTACCTCCGCCATGGGCATAATCTTTAACAACGGAAAAAGCAAAAGGGGTAAAAGTGCCGTCACCGAAATCGAGACCGCTTCCGTAATCCACCAAATAAGCATCCACGCTGCAACAGCTAGGACTTTATCGCCCATAGGAGAGAGCAGGGGAGTGGGTATCGCCCAAAGGCATGCAAATACAAGAGGTCCTAAGACTAAGCCAATCGCTTTTGGGTGGTTTCGCATATATCTCCTTTCAGAAATGCTAAGATGACCAAAATATGCAAAAAACCCAGATTAGGGGTGTTTTCTGTTCCATAACAGCTCTTATGGGCCTACAATTCTTTCCTTAATTCTCGAATCATTTTTATATTCCCGCTCCAAACGCCTGTTTTGAAAGACACCTATAACACCATAACTGAGGCCTCTGACGAATCTTTTTTTAAAGAAAAAGGGAGTAAGTTTTTTGGCTATGCTTTCCCCATCTGGAGCAAAGAAGATGCTCAAATGGCTTTGGATCAACTGAAAAAAAAGCATCCTTCGGCCAATCATATTTGTTATGCTTGGCAATTGGGAATCGAAAATCCTACCGTTAAACTCAACGACGATGGGGAGCCTAGCAATTCGGCTGGCAGTCCCATTCATGGGCAGATCCGATCCTTTGACCTAACGTATATTTTAGTGGCGTCCGTTCGGTATTTCGGAGGGACCAAACTGGGCGTTGGCGGACTTAAACAGGCCTATAAACATTCGGCTATGATCACCCTCCAGGGAGCCGCCATTGTAGAGAAGACCGTGGATATCTATTATCAGCTCAACTTTAATTACGATGCTATCAATCTGGTGATGCGTATCATCAAAGAAAAAAACATCCGCATTTTAAGTCAGCAAATGGGCGTGGATTGCATCTATCGTATTGCCGTCCGCAAAGGGGAGGCTGCCGAGGTGTTGGGTCGATTCAGCCAACTGTATCAGTTAAAGATCCAAGCAATTGAACTTCCCTAGGGGATACATAAGGTGTCCCGGGAGTGGAGGTGCCGCTGCATCTCAAGATTCAAAAGTGCTTATAGAAATTAAAAACGGTTGTAAAAAACAAAACCCTTGATATTCAAGGGTTCAAGTAAGAATTAGAGTCGGGATGACAGGATTTGAACCTGCGACCCCACGCACCCCATGCGTGTGCGCTACCAGGCTGCGCCACATCCCGAAGGTCAATGTCAATAAGTCGGGGTGGCAGGATTCGAACCTGCGACCTCCTGCTCCCAAAGCAGGCGC
>WTJH01000043.1 GCA_011524915.1 Flavobacteriales bacterium
CTTTTAAAATAAAAAATGAAACTATTATTTCTAAGCTTAAGTATGGTTTGGACGCTCCAAACCTGTGTTTCTTCCACTCCTGCTATAAATCATCCAGAGCCCGTATGGACTCCACCGACAAACGAATGGCCTCAGCCCACGCGTAAAGCTTACTTCGCTGCCGGATGTTTTTGGTGTGTTGAGGCGGTCTTCGAAAGTGTGCACGGCGTACAAGAGGTCTATTCTGGATACTCCGGAGGACAAACCATCAATCCAAACTACAACCAAATAGGTACCGGAAAAACAGGACATGCCGAAGCTGTCGAAGTGATCTATAATCCTGAAGAAGTTGATTTTAACACCTTACTACAAGTCTTTTTTGGATCCCATGATCCAACAACGCCTAATCGCCAAGGTCCAGACCGAGGTACTCAATATCGATCCATTGCATTCTATACCAATGCCAGCGAAAGAGAAGCTATTCAAAACTATATCGCTCAACTGGAGAAAGCTGGAGTATATTCCCAAGAAATAGTAACGGAAGTAAAAGCATTTAAGAAATTCTACTACGCAGAAGAATATCACCAAGATTACGAAAAGAGAAATCCAGATAATCCTTATGTCCAAAGCGTTTCAATCCCTAGACTTCGGAAATTTCAAAAGCTCTATCCAGAACTTTTAAAATCCAACCACTAAAGTTTTGAGGGAATAAGTCGTTGCCACAATTTATAAAACAGCATCCCGTATAAGGACCCTACCAAAGCACCAATGGTGATATCTGTGGGGAAATGTACACCCACATAAATACGACTGTAGGCGATCAGGGCTGCGATACACAAAAGCAGTGCAAACAACTTTGAATTGTGCTTTCGGACTAGATTCCCAAAGAAGAGGGCCAATGCAAATGAATTGGAGGCATGGCCTGAAAAAAAGCTGTAACGACCGCCGCAAGATTTCTTAACCAAACGAACCAATCCTTCTAAATCCTCTTGATGGCAAGGTCGTAAACGACCGATACCGTGCTTAAATAAATTAGTCGTTTGATCGGTGAGTAAAATTAGAAGCCCTGTCGCCAATAAAATCCAACCCGCTTGGCGACCATATCCTTTTCGAATCAAATAGGCCAATACTAAAAGATAAACCACGATGTTGGTGGCTTTATGGGTGACTGCTAACCAAAAAGGGTCCCAAAATGGAGTCCCTTGGTTGTTGAGCCACAGAAACAAGTGTCGATCAAATTCAATGAGTGTTTCCCACATATCCTCAGTCTAAAGATTCCATTTCGGCATCGTAGAAATCAAAAGCCTCTTGCAGCAAACCCTCTGCAGAATCGGCTAATTCTTTTTCATCTTCTTGTTGAAATTCTTCGAGCCAAACCACCTCGTCATTGGCAACATTTAAGATAAAACGAGGATAGATCGTATGAATCACATAAATGGCGTCGGGTTGTTCTGAAGCATCTGCGATTAAAAACTTAGGTAATTCCATTAGGATTGTATCATTTTTCGGGTAAGATATTCAAAACGGACAAATAAAAGCAAGGAAGAAAAAATTAATCCCGAAAGAAGCCCCATCCAAATACCGGTGACCCCCAAAGGAGTGTATAAGCCTAAATAAAAAGAGATCGGAAAACCGACTAAACCATAAGCGAAAAAGGTAATTGCCGCTGGAATATACACATCCTGAATTCCTCTTAAACTCCCCAAGATTACCCCCTGAAGTCCATCAGAAATTTGAAAGATTCCTGCAATGATTAATAAGCCCGAGGCTAATTCGACAACTTCAAAAGCGTCCTGCTGAACATTAGGATTATTGGCATCTAAATAGATCCAAGGCAAATATTGATTTAAAAGCATATAGGCTAAACAAAAACCTGATGCCAGAAGTATCATAAGTACAAAAATGGATTGAGCAACCCGGCGGAGTTCTTGAAAGTCTTGTTTTCCCAATTGATTCCCTACCCGAATCATGGCCGTTACACTAAGTCCTACAGCAACCATATAGGTCATGGATGACAGGTTTAATGCAATCTGATTCGCGGCCTGAGGATTTTTCCCCAAATATCCAGAAAGCCAAATAGCTGAAGTAAAAAAAGCCATTTCAAAAAACATTTGAAGTGCAGAGGGCAAGCCCAAATGAAAGATTTTCTTCAATAAAGGAAGTTCGGGCGTTTTGAGTCGGAAGGATCTCGCATAGGTTTGGAATGGGCTTTTATACCAGATATATACCCCTAGAAATAAAAACATGATACTTCGTGCCAAAAGTGTGCCAATAGCTGCCCCTTCTACTCCAATCCCCTCGATCCCTAAGGCTCCGAAAATGAATATATAATTAAAAAACACATTGAGCACATTTGAAATCACAGCCGAATACATGGCAGGTCGGGTAAAGGATAACCCCTCCGTAAACTGTTTAAAGGCCTGAAAGGCTACCAAAGGAAAAAGTGATAAACCCACCCACCACAGATAGGGATAGGCTAAATCTACCACTTCTTGGGGTTGACCCATATACAGTAATAGGGGTTGAGCAGTAATAATAATTGCGGCTAAACTGAGCCCCAAAACCACGCAAACCAACAGCCCGTGATCCAATAAATTTTGAACACTTTTTTGATCCTTAGCTCCATCTGCTTCGGCTACCAAAGGGGTCAAAGCAGTGGAAAAACCAATACCTAGGGACATTCCGATAAAAACAAAACTGTTCCCCAAACTCACCGCAGCCAATTCTGCTGTTCCCAATTGCCCAACCATAATATTATCGACCAATTGAACGATGGTATGCCCTAACATTCCTATGGTTACAGGCAATGCTAACTTAAGATTATATGGAAATTCCCTAAAAAGATCCCGAAAGGAAAAAGTGGGATTTTGCATGCTAGTCCAGTCCGTATTGATCGACCATATACACCAAAGCTGTCATGGTGGCTGCTCCCAAAGCCAATTCACGCGCATTGACTGCATCAAAGGTATCATTAGCCGCATGATGATAGTCGAAATAGCGTTGGGAGTCGGGTCGAAGTCCCGCTAAAACATTGTCTTTGGTTTTCAAAGGACGAACATCAGCTCCGCTCCCACCCTGCTCGAAATAGTGAATCAAATAGGGTTTAAAATAAGGTTCCCAACTGACAATCTTTTGAAAAGCTTTGTCTGGGGCTTGAAAACTAAAGCCTCTAGGGGTAAATCCACCTGCATCTGATTCCAAGGCAAAAATGTGTTTTTCCCCTCTTTTTTGGGCACCTTCGGCATAGGCATTCCCGCCGCGAAGACCGTTTTCCTCATTCATGAATAAAACGACTCTGATGGATTTCTTCGGTTGGATATTTAATCTTTTATAAAGGCGTAAAACCTCCATCGATTGGACTACACCGGCACCATCGTCATGGGCTCCATCACCCAAATCCCAAGAATCCAGATGACCTCCAACGACAATAAATTCGTCGGGAGTCTCAGTTCCTCTCAATTCTCCAATTACATTATAGGACTTTACATCGGGATAATTGCTGCAATTTTGTTTGAAATAAAGCTCTAGCTTCGGATTGAGTTTAAGCATAGAACTCAACAGTTCGGCTCCATTGGTACTGATGGCAGCAGCCGGAATTCGTTTTCGAGTAGGGAGTTTCCCATAGCTCATAGAACCTGTATGAGGATAGTCGTCCAATCTTAAATTCATGGACCGTACAATAACCCCCACAGCACCATAAGAGGCAGCCTCTTCTGCTCCGCTGTAGCGTTGATCCACACAGCCCGAATAAGCATCGAATGTACTGATCAGCTCTGCTTGCATTGGACGGTTATAAAACACAATTTTTCCTTCAACTCCCTCTTTCCCAATTTTTTTGAGGTCTTCGAAAGAAGTAACTTCAATAATCTGAGCTTGCAACCCAGCAGCTGGAGTAGCCACAGATCCTCCTAGTGCGCAAATGGGAACAGGAATGGTATTTCCGGGACTGGATTCGATATGGGCGTACTCAAAGGTTCCCCGGACCCATTTGGGTACCATTACGGGCTCTAACCATACACTATCCAAATCTTCTTCTTCCAACACTTCTTTTGCCCAATTAACCGCTCTTTCTGCGTTTAGGGATCCGGAAAGACGCCCCCCGATTTGATTGGATAAATGAGACAACCAAGGATATGCTTTACCATTGGTCAGCGCTTCGGTATAGATACGTCTAAATTCTAGTGGAATCGTATCAGGTGACTCTTGTGAAAAAACTAAACTGCTTAAAAGCAGCAATGGGAAAAATATATATTTCATAACTACTGTTGTTATTTAGGGGCAAATTGAATGATGTCTTCTTTAGAAATAGGAGTGTCGCCCAGAATGAGTAAGCGTTCTACAACATTGCGTAGTTCTCGAATATTCCCGGTCCAGTCATAGGCTTCTAAAGTTTGTAGTGCTTCCTCAGAAAAACTTTTTACTTCCATCCCCTGGTCTCGAGCCAGTTCTTGCATAAAGTGTTCTGCCAAAAGGGCAATATCTTCTCGTCTTTCCCGAAGGGAAGGTACTTGTATCAGGATAACCGCCAAGCGATGGTATAAGTCTTCTCGAAAAGTCCCCTCTCCAATGGCCTTATGCAGGTCTTTATTGGTTGCAGCCACTACGCGTACATTGACCTGAATATCTTTTTCGGAACCTACCCGTTGAATTTTATTTTCTTGCAGCGCCCGAAGAACTTTGGCTTGTGCCGATAAACTCATATCGGCTATTTCGTCTAAGAATAAGGTCCCTCCATTAGCGGCTTCAAACTTTCCTGGACGATCTTTGATGGCGGAAGTAAATGACCCTTTTAAATGTCCAAAAAGCTCGCTTTCGATCAATTCTGGTGGAATTGCGGCACAGTTCACCTCTATAAATGGGGCTTGATAGCGCTGACTCTTTTCATGTAGCTGATGGGCCACCAACTCCTTTCCCGTACCATTATCTCCTAAAATCAGGACTCGAGCGTCGGTTGGGGCTACTTTTTCGATCATTTTCTGAACCTTTTTCAAGGCCAATGATTCCCCTACCATTCGATACTTTCGAGAAATGGTTTTTTTGAGTCGCTTATTTTCAACGACTAAATTTTTATGGTCCAGACCGTGTCGGATTGCGGTTAATAAACGATTAAGATCGGGGGGCTTGGGAATAAAATCGTAAGCACCAAGCTTCATGGCTTCTACGGCTAACTCCACATCTCCATGCCCTGTTAGCATGATAAAGGGAACATTTGGAAAATCTTCTTTTGCCTTTTCCAATACCTCCATGCCATCCATCTTAGGCATTTTGATATCACATAAAACCAAATCAAAGGTTTGTTTTTGTAGATACTCTAAGCCGGCTTTGCCATCTACAGCCTGATGAATCTGGAAACTTTCGTTCTCTTGTTCTAAAATTTTGACTAAAACCCGACGAATCGGTTCTTCGTCCTCAATAATTAAAATGGAATTCATCTATTCGTTTTCAGGTTTATTGACAAATGTAACTACTCGTTGTGGAAAAGGAATTTCAATTTTGGCTTGGGCAAAAGCGTTTACTATAGCATATCTAATATCGCTTTTGATGGCATTGGCCTGAAAACTTTCTCGAATGGAAAAAAAGAGTTTAAATTCCAGAGCATTATCTCCAAAATCATCCAATAGTACACGAGGTTCTGGAAATTTGACTACTTTGGGATGTTGAACACAAACGTCTATTAAGATGGATTTCACTTGATCAACAGGACTGTTATATGCTACTCCAATGGATATTATTTCTTGAGTCAAAACCCCGTTTTCCGTCCAGTTGTACAAAACTGAAGTTAAAAACTTATGATTGGGAATGATTAACACTTTATTGTCCCGTGTTACAGCCCGTGTTGTGCGTAATGTTATCTGTTTTACTTTACCGACCTGTCCTTCTACTTCAATGATGTCACCCACATTAATGGCTTGATCACCGATCATAAAAACACCTGAAATAATATCCTGAATAAAACTTTGCAGGGCTAAACCTACCCCCACTAAAAGTGCAGCAGACGCGGCAAAAATAGTGGTCACCTTAATTCCAATGTTGTCTAGTGTGATAAGAATCACTACCAAATAGACAAATGAATTGATGAATACAAAAAGGCTTTTGAAGCGGGTTTTAGCTTCTTCGGACAGGGTTTTTACAAGGATGCGTCTCATCAACCCCAATAAAAACCGTGTCAGAACAAAGGCAAAAATAATAGCCAGGATACCCTTAGGAGTCAACCGTATTGATGATCCGAAGGTGAGCTGATAATTGAAAAGTTCTATGAGGCGTTCCATGTACTTTGATAAAGCTACAAAAAAACAAAACCCACCCCCGAAATAGGGATGGGAAAAAATTGCTATGAAAAAGAAAATAACACTATTGGATAGTGATGGGTCAAATATAGAACATTTTGCATATTAAACCCTAAATATTTGCGATTTTATGCAAACATATCCTTAACCTTTTCAAAAAATGATTTTTCTGACTGCTCTGGATTTGGCTTAAAGTTGTCGTCCTCAAGCATTTTTTGGAAGAATTGTTTTTGTTCTCGATTCAACTCTTTTGGTGTCCAAACATTCACATGAACCAACAAATCCCCTTTGCCATAAGAATTTAGACTCGGAAGACCTTTGCCTCGAAGACGTAGTGTTTTCCCCGATTGGATCCCCGACTCCAATTTAATCCGAACCTTCCCTTCGAGTAGATCAATATCTTTAGATGTCCCCAAGGCAGCTTCAGAAAAACTGATATACAAATCCAGATGTAGATGTTGTCCCTCTCGAATAAAACGATCGTGTTTCGTCTCTTCTATAAGAACCAAAAGATCTCCAGCTATCCCATCACCGGCAGCACCATTTCCTTTTCCAGCAACTTTGAGTTGCATGCCTTCTTCCACTCCAGCGGGAATATTAATGGAAACTGTTTCTTCTTCCATAACCATTCCTTGTGCATCACTCCCTGCTGGACGGTCACTGACGGTTTTTCCGGCTCCCCCACAAGTAGGACATGTAGAGGCAGATTGCATTCTTCCTAAAATGGTATTGGTCACTTGCATCACCTGACCTGCTCCCTGACAGGTATTACAGGTGGTATATCGAACTCCGGGGGCTTGCTTTTTGCGCTTAACCTTGATTTGCTTTTCTACCCCTGAGGCGATCTCTTCTAAACTCAATTTAACGCGAATACGCAGGTTGGTCCCTTTGGTTCGTCCTTGGCGCCGACCAAATCCTCCGCCAAATCCACCGCCGAAAGCACTTCCGAAAATATCTCCAAATTGACTGAAGATATCATCCATATTCATCCCTGCGCCACCACCAAAACCACCACCTTCAAAAGCAGCATGACCATACTGATCGTATTGCGCTTTCTTCTGTGCATCGCTTAAAACTTCGTAGGCCTCAGCAGCTTTTTTGAATTCCTTCTCTGCATTGGCATCCCCCGGGTTTTTATCGGGATGATACTGAATGGCTTTTTTTCGATAGGCTTTTTTAATCTCGGAAGCTGTAGCGTTTTTGCTCACGCCCAGAATGTCATAAAAGTCTTCTTTCATATCCTATTGAGCTACAACAACTTTGGGATAACGGATAATGCGGTCTCCAAGTTGATATCCTTGTTCTATAATATCTACAACAGTTCCCTTCTGTCCTTCCTCTTGTGCTGGAATCTGAGTAATGGCCTCATGTAATTCGGCATCAAAAAGAGCTCCGGGCTCTGGACTACAATTCTTAAGTCCTTGCTGTTGTAGGATTTCTTTAAATTTTTGTGCAATCAGCGTAAAACCTTCCATCTCTGGAGCTTTTTCTTCTGGGATTTGAGACATTGCTCGATCAAAATCATCCAACACAGGAATCATAGCTAATACCGCTTCCTGATTTGCAGTCTTAAACAACTCAACCCGTTCTTTTGCATTGCGTTTTTTGAAATTCTCAAATTCAGCAAATAAACGCAGGTAGCGTTCCTTTTCTAGAGCTAAATTTTCTTCAGTTGTTGCTAGTTGTTCTTCAAGATCAGACGTCTTAGCCTCTTTTTGAGTCTTTTTTTCAGTTGATTTTTGCTTTTCAGCCATTGGGTTAGGTTTACAATACAATCACCAAAAGTACTGCCAAAGGGATGAATTTGTCAAATTGTCATTTATTTTTTAATCAAATCTGTCAGTGCCTCCTCCAAGGAATGATAGTTGAATTGAAATCCCGAATTCACCAATCGATCTGCACTTACGCGCTGACTATTTAAGACCAGCTGACTTCGTTCTCCTAAAACTGCCCGCATCACAAAGGCAGGAATATTCGGTAAGAAAACCGGTCGT
This sequence comes from Flavobacteriales bacterium, assembly GCA_011524915.1. GTDB lineage: Bacteria > Bacteroidota > Bacteroidia > Flavobacteriales > Flavobacteriaceae > WTJH01. The sequence continues at coordinate 8,261 of WTJH01000043.1, forward strand.
TTCAGTTTTTTTCCTAATTGTTGAATCAATTCGTTTTGAGTCACTGGACTAGGAGAAACCGCGTTGTAAATTCCCTGATCTAACTTTTCTGCCGCATGTACAAAGGCTCTTGCAACATCGTCCACATGAATCCAAGGTTGATATTGATTCCCACTGCCAAATGCTGCTCCAACACCCCACTGAGTAGGGAGTTTAAGCGTAGGAAACACTCCCCCCTGGTTGGATAATACAAGACCGATCCGCAGATGTATGATGGAAGAAAAATCCGTTGCTAATTCAGAAACTGCTCCCTCCCATTGGGCCACAACTTTTTGCAAAAAACTATGAGGCTTGATCTGATCTGAATCTTCCTCCACCCACAGACGCTCCGAATCGCTTGGATAAATTCCTATGGCCGATGCCGTTATAAATTTTTTACATCTTCCTCCAGAAAACTTTTGATAGGCCTTTTGAAGAAGCCGTGTGGTTTCGACTCGACTTTCGAGTATAGCCTTCTTGTTTTTTGAAGTCCAAGGGATGGAAATAGAGGTCCCCGCTAAATGAATGATTACATCTACCCCTTCAAAACATTGACTGTCAATATTGTTTTGGGAAGGATCCCATAAAAATCCTTGAGCACCCGCAAGGGTATTTCTCTGCGAGGCTCTAGTGGTCAAAAAATTAACCTGATGATTTTTTTGAAGTAGAGCAGCCGTAAGTTCTCTTCCAACTAGCCCGGTAGCTCCTGTTATAAGTACGCGCATTTTTTTATGCGAATGTAGCCATTTTAGGGTTTGGTAGCACGTAACATTTCGCGTTTCCCTGGTGGTCCTGGCAATCGCTCAGCGACCAATCCAGAGGCTTCTAAAGCTCTGCGAACACTCCCCTTGGCACAATAACTCACCCATACCCCATCAGGCCGTAGAAGCGAGGCTGCTTTTGACATGGCTTCCTCCGTCCATAAGTCGGGTTGGGCATGTGCTCCAAAAGCATCATAAAAAATCAAGTCGAATGTTTGTGAGCTGGAGTAGTTTAAAAAATCATCTTCTCGCTTAGAAAATTCAAAAAACGAATCCAGCTTTGAAGTTGCTTGCCAAGCACTCTGATGAAGCGGCCAAAAATATTGCTGAGAAACCTCTGAGCCAAAAAATGCATCAAAATCCATGGCTTGAAGAAGATTTATATCCAAAGGGAATTTTTCTAAGGTTTCATAAAAAATGGGCTTTTGGTTCTCCTGTGCATATGCATAGGTCAGAAAAGCATTAAGTCCAGTGCCAAAACCCACCTCTAATATTCGGACAGGATCCGTATTTGGGTTCTTTTCTAGCCAGTATTGAAGCCCTTTTTCTATAAATACATAAGTGGATTCGGTTTGGGCTCCATGGCGGGAATGATAGGTTTCTTTCAGCTCAGGAACATAGATCGATGGACTCCCATCTGCGGTCGCTATGATTTCTTTGCTTTTTGTTTGCATCTATATGAACATGAATATTTATTTTTACAAGATAATAAATTGCCAACTCAAGTATTATGCATATTGAAACCATAAATCGTTCAAAAATAGATCAGGTAGATTTCGACTCCTTGGCCTTTGGAACGGTCTTTACTGATCATATGTTTATTTGCCATTACAAAAATGGCAGCTGGCAGGAACCCCAAATCAAACCTTATGGTCCGCTAGAGATTTCTCCAGCCACCAGTGTATTACATTACGGACAAGCCGTTTTTGAGGGGATGAAAGCCTACAAAGACGAATCCGATCAGATTTTTCTTTTCCGACCCGATCAAAATTTTAAACGAATCAATCGTTCAGCCAAGAGATTGGCAATTCCAGAATTTCCAGAATCCTATTTTTTTGAAGGTCTTCATAAGCTTCTTCAGATGGATGCTGAATGGATCCCCAAAGGTGTGGGGAATTCTTTATATATAAGACCTTTCGTCATTGGCTCCCAAGCTAGTGTACAAGCTGCACCTTCATCAGAGTATATCTTTATGATTATTTGTGCTCCCGTACAGAAATATTATGGCGGCGAGGTATCTGTTTTGATTGCCGATCGCTTTAGCCGTGCAGCCGACGGAGGAGTAGGTTATGCCAAAGCTGCCGGAAACTACGGAGCTCAATTCTACCCTACGCAACTGGCTCAAGCCGAAGGATTTCAACAGATCATCTGGACCGATGCAAATTCTCACGAGTACATGGAAGAGGCTGGAACCATGAATATATTTTTCCGAATTGGTGATAAACTTATCACAGCACCAACAAATGACAGGATTTTGGATGGTGTAACCCGAAAAAGTATCATTCAAGTCGCTCGAGACATGGGCCTCGAAGTGGAAGAACGCGCTTTAGCAGTTGCAGAATTGGTGGAAAGTGCCAAAAACCAAACGCTTCAGGAAATTTTTGGTACAGGGACTGCTGTAGTCGTTTCTCCTATCAAAGGGTTCGCCTACCGAGATGAAAAATTCGAGTTACCCGAGTTAGACGCACCTGTGGCCTTGCAACTGAAAGATAAATTGACTCAATTGCAATACAACCTTTGTGAAGATCCCTACGGTTGGCGTGTAGCTGTACAATAGCTTAGTTTTCTAAAGCACCTTTAATATCGGGCTTAAAATAGTCCGGACCTTTTAGAACTTTACCGTCCTCCCGATAAATGGGTTTGCCGTCGGCTCCCAATTTGCTCATATTACTTTGTTGAATGGCTTGAAATACAGCGTCTATCTTGTGTTGCATTCCATGTGTAATTAAAGTGCCGCAAAGAATATAAAGCATATCACCTAAGGCATCAGCCACTTCAATCATATCACCCGCTTGAGCCGCTTCTAGATATTCTTGATTTTCTTCTGCCATTAAATTGAAGCGTAGCTTTACAATTTCTTCTGATATAGCAATAGTGGGGCGGTCGGTATAATCCAACCCAAAGGCCTCGTGAAATTGTTCTACAGCACTAGTGTATTTTTTCATGCAAATAAATTTATCCATTAACTTAAAAGCTAAGAAATACAAAAAACACTAAATGTTCTTTAAAAATTTTACTTTTGAGCTATGTTTAGTACGGGACAGATCATTTTTGGAATACTCTTTTTTATAAGCTTTACATGTATCATTACATATATGTATGCTACCGACCGGAAAAAGCAACCCGATTATTTCCGTGGCAGCTATAAAATCCTGCTGGGATTTTTGATTGCCTTTATGATCTTATTAGGGATGAAATTCCTAACCCACTAACAACGGAATTCCTTGGGGAATTTTCTTTACACTTTAATTGACCTTAATATGTATCATTTCTTACTCGTATTTTTAGGAGGAGGACTGGGCGCAGCTTTGCGCTGGGTGATCCGCGAGACTTTTGAAAACCCAACAGATTTTCCTTGGGCGACTTTTACCGCTAATCTTTTGGGCTGCTTGCTGATTGGACTCCTTAGTGGCTGGAGCTCTAAATCCTTCCCCATGCAAGAACAATTGTTTTTGTTTTTTGCAGTAGGCTTTTGTGGAGGTCTCACTACATTCTCAAGTTATATGCTCGAAAATATCCATTTAGCAGATCTTCAAAAATGGATGATTCTGCTGATCTATGCCACTGGAAGCATGTTTTTTGGAGGTATATTCCTATGGATGGGGCGTTGGATGACCACATAAGCCTTAAATCCGCTTAAAATATCTTTTGATTTTTATGACCCCCTAAAATTTAGGGGGTCATTTTATTTATATCGTAAAAATACAGTCATAACCCCCTTGATTAGAATGGGGGTTAAATAATTTGATTACTTTTGGATCAAATTAAACAACTCAATTATGAAAAAAATTGAAGCGATAATTCGCAAATCTAAATTTGACCAAGTAGTCGAAGCCCTTTACGAAGTAGAGGTAAACTTTTTTAGCTACTGGGATGTGACCGGAATCGGAAACGAAAAACAAGGACATGTCTACAGAGGAATTAGCTACAGTACTTCTGAAATTCAAAGAAGATACTTGTCAATTGTAGTTTCCGACTCTTTCGTTGATCGTACAATTGAAGCGATCATTAAAGCTGGCTCAACAGATAAAGTAGGAGATGGAAAAATCTTTGTATTGCCCGTAGAAGAGGCTTACAGAATCAGAACTGGAGAAAAAGGAAGCGATTCTTTAAACTAATTTAAATTACTCAAAACAAGATGGAACAAGTATTACTTACCACAAATAACGTATGGATGATGATCTGTACGGCTCTCGTATTTTTTATGCACTTAGGATTCTCTTTTCTAGAGATTGGACTAACACGTCAAAAAAATACGATCAATATCTTATTCAAAAACTTCTTCATCATTACAATGGGCTTAGTCGTTTACTGTATTGGTGGATTCAACTTAATGTATCCTGGATTTGAAGATGGCGCTGCAGGCTTTCTTAAGTTTGCTGGCTTCGGAATTGCACCTCCAGAAAATGGAATGACTGCTGCTTATGCAGACGGTGGATATACTTGGTGGACCGACTTCCTTTTCCAAGGAATGTTTGCTGCTACAGCCGCTACTATTGTTTCTGGAGCTGTTGCTGAGCGTATCAAATTGAACTCATTTATGATTTTCTCTATCCTATATGTAGGTATTGTATATCCTATCGTAGGTTCTTGGAAATGGGGTGGTGGATTCTTAGACCAACTCGGATTCTATGACTTTGCTGGTTCAACTCTCGTACACTCTGTAGGAGGATGGGCTGCCTTGGTTGCTATCGCTCTCCTAGGTGCTCGTATCGGGAAATTCTCTAAAGACGGAAAAGCTCAAGCACTTCCTGGACACAACATTCCATTGGCTGCTGCCGGTGTAATGATCCTTTGGTTAGGATGGTTTGGATTCAATGGAGGATCTGTTCTTTCGGCTGACCCAACACTAACTTCTTTGACTTTAGTAACAACATCTTTGGCTGCTGCTGCTGGTGGATTGTCTGCAGCTATATTTTCTAATATCCTTTACAAAAACTACGACCTAACCATGTTTATGAATGGTGTATTAGGTGGATTAGTAGGTATTACTGCTGGTGCAGACCAAATGGGATATTTAGATGCTCTTGCAATTGGTGCGATTTCAGGTGTGATTATCGTATTAGCCGTTTCTTTTATCGACCGACTCAAATTAGACGATCCTGTAGGTGCTGTTGCAGTTCACTTGATCTGTGGTATTTGGGGAACTCTAGCCGTAGGAATCTTCGGAGAACTAGCAGGTTTTGATCAATTCTTAATTCAATTGGCTGGTGTAGGAATCGTGGGGCTCGCATCTGTTGTGACTTCATTCATTTTCCTAATTGTCATCAAAAAGACTCTTGGTCTTCGAGTAGATGAAGAAGAAGAATTAAAAGGACTTGACCTTGCTGAACACGGGATGGATGCTTACGCAGACTTCCGAATGAACCAACACTAAAAAACAACTCAAAAATTATAATTTATAACATGAAAAAATTTATTCTTAATACACTTGCTCTAGCCATTACAACTACTTCGCTATGGGCACAAGAAGCAGAAACTGCTGCAACAGAAGAAACAACAGAAGAAGCTCCTAGCTTTGAATTATCCGGAACTGTTGACACCTACTTACGTTACAACTTTAACGAATCTCAAACGCTTGCTCCAGGAACTTCATTTGCTAACCTTCCCGGGTTCGCTATTGGTATGGCCAATGTTGTTGCTTCATACGAAGGTGAAAAAGTAGGTTTTGTAGCCGATTTAGTATTCGGTCCTAGAGGTGCTGATGCTGTTTTTGGTTCAACTGGATCTTCCAATATCGTAAACCAATTGTATGCATACATCAATGTATCCGATAACTTAACGATCACCCTTGGAAACTTCAATACCTTCCTTGGATATGAAGTAATCTCTCCAGCAGCTAACTTTAACTATTCTACTTCTTATATGTTTTCTTATGGTCCTTTTTCTCACACAGGGATCAAAGCGGACTGGGATTTAGGAAACGACTGGTCTTTGATGCTAGGTCTTTTAAACCCAACTGACGTTACAGAAGCGAACCCAGTTGATCAGTACATGACTGGAGTACAGTTAGGATACAAAGGACAATACTTAAACTACCTAGCCGGAATGGGTTATAGCCAAATCGACTATACAGGTGGATTTGACCTAAGTGATTCTTTCTTCTTAGGAATTAACGCTACATCTGCATCAGTAACTGACGATCAAGGTTTTGCTGGAGTTGCGCTTTACCCTCAATTAACGACTTCCGATACTTTTAGTATTGGACTTCGTGGAGAGTTTTTCAGCGAAACAGATGGTTTCGGAGCTTTAGTAAACACTGGAGATGCGGATAACCTATCCCTTACCCTTACAGGAAATTATACACAAGGAAACCTTACCATTAAGCCAGAAATCCGTTTGGATAGTGCTTCAGAAGAGATATTTGTAGGCCCAGAAGCGTCAAAGAGTTTAGCCTCTTTCGTTCTTGCTGCCGTCTACGCATTTTAGTTTTCTATTCTTTGTTTGATAAAAACTCCGATATTTATCGGAGTTTTTTTTTGCTTGTATATGAAATTCTATCAGAGGCTTCCCATTACAGCCATCTTTACATGTCTGACAGTCCTATTAAATGCTCAAAATAATCCCGTAGCAGAAGGACCTTTTTCTCAGTTAATCATTCGTGGGGCTACACTAATCAATGGAAACGGAGCACCACCAAGAGGACCTGTTGATATAGTAATTGAAAATGATAAAATTCAGAAAGTCGTAACCGTAGGCTATCCGGGCGTACCGATCAAAAGTAAAAGAAGACCCGAACTGCTGGCAGGTGGAAAAGAAATATGGGCCTCTGGCGCTTATGTTCTTCCAGGATTTGTAGACATGCATGGACATATAGGTGGCAAATCCCAAGGAGCCGAATGGGATTATGTATTTAAATTATGGCTTGCACATGGGATAACCACCATTCGAGAACCCAGCGGTAGAGGAATAGCATATGCTTTAGATTTAAAAGGAAAAAGCGAACGGAATGAAATTATTGCTCCAAGAATTATTGCTTACACCGGTTTTGGTGAAGGAGCAAAAAATGGAATCAACACCCCAGAAGAAGCACGCGAATGGGTACGTGAAAATGCACGTAAAGGGGCCGATGGCATAAAATTCTTTGGAGCTGCACCCGAAATCATGCAAGCTGCCTTATCCGAAAATAAACTATTAGGCAAAGGCTCTGCTTGTCATCATGCACAACTTAGTGTTGCCCGTTGGAACGTACTTCATTCTGCTCGGGCAGGACTTACCACTATGGAGCATTGGTATGGACTTCCAGAAGCGCTTTTCGAAAATAGAACTGTTCAAGATTATCCCCTCGATTATAATTACAATAACGAACAGCACAGATTTGAAGCGGCAGGAGAACTCTGGCAGCAAGCCGCTCCCCCCTATTCCGACCATTGGAATGCAGTCATGGATGAACTCATCGCATTAGACTTCACCATTGACCCTACCTTTAACATTTATGAAGCCAGCAGAGATCTCCATCGAGCGCGCCGCGCCGAATGGCATGAAGACTATACCCTCCCCTCTCTGTGGCGCTTTTTTCAGCCCAGTAAGATTTCTCATGGATCCTATTGGCACTATTGGGGAACCGAACAGGAAATTCAGTGGAAAGAAAATTATCGTTTGTGGATGACTTTTGTCAACGAATATAAAAACCGTGGAGGCCGAGTAACTACTGGATCTGATTCGGGATTCATTTTTCAACTCTATGGCTTTGCCTACATCCGTGAATTAGAATTGTTGCGCGAAGCAGGATTTCATCCCCTTGAGGTCATCCGAGCAGCAACCCTAAACGGCGCCGAAGCCTTAGGCCTTGAAGATTCTATTGGAACGATTGAAGTAGGAAAACAAGCCGATCTTATCGTCCTTGACGAAAATCCGCTGATTAATCTTAAATCATTATATGGCACGGGAGCCATTCAACTCACCGAAGAAAATGAAGTTGTTCGAGTTGGTGGAGTCAAATACACCATATCCAATGGGGTCATTTATGATGCCAAGCAATTATTGAGTCAAGTTAAAGCTCAGGTACAACAGCAAAAAGAACTCGAAAATTTTAAACTTTTACAACCCGGAATTCAACATTAATGGACATTCGCAGATATACCATACTTATTCATTGCCCCGATCAAAAAGGAATCATTGCTGGGGTCACAGACTTTATTCATAAATCTAAAGGTAATATCGAATACATCGATCAATATGTAGACCGTACCCACAACCACTTTTTTATGCGAATCGAAGTTGCCTTTGACCATAAACAGTTTTTTTGGAGCGGATTTCAAGAAGAAATGAATTCGCAACTGGGGCGTCCATACAACATGCAATTAGAATTCTATGATCAAGCCCAAACTCCAAAAATGGCCGTTTTTATCTCCAAATACGACCATTGCTTATACGACCTATTGGCTTTGCAACAATCCGGGAAATTAAATTGTGAGATTCCTTTTGTATTGAGTAATCATACGGATTTGAAATTTATCGCGGATCAATTTAATATTCCTTTTATCCATGTGCCTGTAGATCCAGCAGACAAACAAAAAGCTGCCCAAAAACAACTGGAATTACTAGCAGAACATCAGGTTGATTTTGTCGTTTTGGCTCGATACATGCAAATTATCCATCCCGAGGTAATCGAAGCTTATCCTTCAAAAATCATCAATATCCATCACTCTTTCTTACCTGCATTCCCGGGGGCAAAACCCTACCACACCGCTTATGATCGCGGGGTGAAAATCATCGGAGCCACCAGTCATTATGTTACTGAAGAGCTGGATGCAGGACCTATTATTGAACAAGATGTGGTTCGAGTATCCCACGCCCACGAGGTACAGGATTTTATTCGTTTGGGAAGAGATTTGGAACGTTTAGTATTGATGCGAGCAGTAGAACTTCATACCAAAAGAAAGGTTTTGGTCATGAATAATAAAACAGTAGTCTTTACTTAAGAGACTTTAGAAAGCTGAACATCCCGTGGTTGAATGCTTCGGGCTGTTCTACGTTGACCACATGTCCGCATTCTGGGATAACCAAAAGCGATGTACTCTGATGTTTAGACACTATATCGCGGACAGGAGATAAAAACATATAATCTTGGGCTCCCATAATATAAAGCGTTGGGATATCTAGAGCTATCTGTCTAAAAACCCGTAGCTTGGGTAAGATTTCAGAAGTAAGCTTATACCAGCGTAAAAATTCTTTCTGATATAGTTTTTGTGCCTCCCGAACGAATAGAGATCGCGATTGCTTGTGATTTTTTTTGGGCATGATTATAAACGCAAAGAGCTTATAAATCCACATATAGGGCAAAATAGATTTGGTCAAATTCCCTAAATGCATCAAAATTCGAGATCGTAAATTCAGTTGAATGATCGCACCACCCATAATCATGGATTGTACCCGCTGGGGCTGTTGTTCTGCTAACTGCCGAATGAGAATGGTCCCCAAAGAAATTCCAACAAAGTGAGATTTTTCGAGTTGTAAATGATCCAACACCTCGACAATATCATCCGTGATAATCTCAAAAGTATATTTCGCCTGAAAGGGGTTTAAAATCAGACTCTTAGAATTCCCATGACCGCGTAAGTCAATCAAGAGTAAATTGTATTCTTCACTAAAGTATCGGATTTGCTTAAACCAAATAGAAGAACTCCCTCCAGCTCCATGGATAAAGGTAATCCAAGGACTGCTGTCCGTGTTTTGTTTTGCCGGAAAGACCGTATAATGAAGCATTTACGAACTAAAGATAGCGTATTTCTGTAAAAGTGTTTTCATTTGCTGTTGTAGTTCAGCTGCTTTTTGACCAGCAACAGCAGCAAAATTTTCAGTAGTATCGGCGTAAATAATTCCTCTCGATGAATTTACCAATAGTCCGCAATCTCGGTTTAAACCGTGTTGGGCTACAGCCGATAAACTCCCCCCTTGAGCCCCAACTCCAGGGACTAGTAAAAAGGAATCGGGGATACTTTTCCGAATCTCTTCTAATGCCTCTGCCCGAGTCGCTCCTACAACATACATCAGTCGTTCACTACCCTTCCAACTTTGGGATTGCTGAAGCACATGCTGATGCAAAGGAATTCCGTCACATTCTAAATACTGAAAGTCTTGAGCCCCTTCGTTAGAGGTAAGACCTAAAAGTATGGTATGATTATCCTCGAAAGCCAAAAAGGGCTCAACAGAATCCTTTCCCATATATGGAGCAACTGTAATTGAATCGAAGTCCATCTGCTCAAAAAAAGCTTTGGCATATCGTGTGGCTGTATTTCCAATATCGCCTCTTTTGGCATCTGCTATGGTAAAAATTTCGGGATATGTAGTATGGATATATTCCATCAAACGCTCCAAACTTTGCCAGCCCTGCTGCCCATAGGTCTCAAAAAAAGCAATGTTGGGCTTAAAAGCTACTGCATAAGCGGCTGTAGCGTCTACTATAGCCTTCCCAAAAGTCCACAAGGGGTCTTCGACATCTTTGAGATGGACTGGGATTTTCTCCAGATCGATATCCAATCCTACACACAAAAAGGACTGCTTTTCTCGAATCTGCTGGACGAGTGCTTCTCTTCTCATATTACTTCCCCAGCTGCTTTTAACTTTTCGGTATTCTGATACAACTGAAGCTCATCAATTAATTTTTGAATATCTCCATTAATGATGTTTTGAAGATCGTAGAGCGTAAGACCTATACGATGATCTGTGACCCTGCCCTGAGGGTAATTATAGGTCCGTATTTTGGCAGATCGGTCTCCAGAAGACACTAAAGAGCTGCGCTTTTCGGCATCAGCTTCCAATTTCTTTTGGAGCTCCATTTCGTACAAACGAGAACGCAATACTTTTAAAGCTTTGTCTTTGTTTTTATGCTGAGATTTTTCGTCCTGACATTGGGCAACAATCCCCGTGGGCTCGTGTGTCAAACGAACTGCAGAATAGGTCGTATTTACAGATTGCCCCCCAGGACCCGAAGAACAGAAATAATCGATCCGAACATCGTTCATATTGATTTCAACATCGAACTCCTCCGCTTCTGGAAGAACCATGACCGTAGCAGCAGAGGTATGAACTCGACCTTGAGTTTCGGTTTGGGGTACCCGCTGTACGCGGTGCACTCCAGATTCGTACTTTAAAATTCCATAGACATCCTCTCCCGAAACTTCAAAAATTACTTCTTTAAAACCTCCTGCTGTTCCTTCATTAGAATCCATAAGGCTAACACGCCAACCTTGATCCTGACAGTACTTCGTGTACATTCGATAAAGGTCTCCAGCAAAAATACTGGCTTCATCTCCTCCGGTACCCGCACGAATTTCGACCACGACGTTTTTAGCATCTTCGGGGTCTTTAGGGATGAGTAGGAACTTGATTTCCTCTTCCATTTCTGGAATCGCTGCTTTGGCTTCTTCCATCTGAAGTTTTGCCATTTCAGCCATTTCAGGATCATCAGATTCTTTGAGGAGCATTTCTGCCTCTTCTAAATTTTCCAACTGTACTTGGTAAGCTTCTCCTTTTTCAACTACAATTTTTAAGTCTTTATATTCTTTATTCAACTGGATATATCGCTTTTGATCGGCGATAACATCCGGCTGAATAATGAGATCAGAAACTTCGTCGAAACGCTGTTTAACAATAGCTATTTTTTCTAGCATAGGTCCTTTTGAAAGTTCAAAGGTACGGCATATCCCAAAAATCCCCTAAAGCATCTCAATCTTGAGTCCTCCAGAAATGATAAAAGCCTGTAAACCATCCGAACGCCTATAGATTTGCCCTCGAAGATCCACATATTTCAACCCAAATCCAGACCATTTAAGCTTGGTATAAAGGTCGTAATAGGTGAGTCCCATCCCCCACTGTTGGGAATCAAAAGCACTTAAGTCATAATCGGAAGTATAATAATCTTGCGTGGATAAGTGCTGATTATACGGCCGAAAATATCGTGCGGCGGTTTGAGAATACCAGCGAAAAGTTGGGGTTATTTTCCATTGATAATTCAGTTTAATGGGTAATTCGGTTTGGAACGTATGCCCATGGATATCCCAGCTATCGGTATAGTATCGGTAATAGGATCTAAAAACGACCGCATCGGACAGGTATCCATTGACCCGTAAACCCATGGGTGTTTTCGTTCGGCGACTCGGAAGGCGCTCTATATCGTCCGCTAAATGAAAGACGTCTCGATTGTTGGGATCCGTATAGGTAGGGATTTGAGATGCAATGCCAATGTAGTAGTCTTGCCTGTCTCCAAAATAAACCCGTTGCAAGGGATTGGCCAATACACCTTCTTGCAGAAGAAAATCAGCAAAAAGTGCCATTTGCCACTTTCGCGTGATTATCTGAGAAAAGAAAACAGAAAAGCTGTAAGAATTTCTATGGGTCGTCGTAAAATCACGAAAATTAGTAGGCGCATAATCGGTTCTGCTATATCCTTGTTCATCTAGAACAATAACATTGTTAAAATAGCTGTTGGGGTGATTCAAAAAATTACTTCCAAACTTTTGAAATTCATGTATTTCGGTAGGGATTATGGGTTTCCAACGATCAAAAAATATTTGCCCACTAAGGCCTAATTCAGTGTTTTGATCAAAAAATAACCAGCTATGACCTCCACTAAATCCGATTGATTCATAGTCGTACTCAAATGATCCACTCAATCCAATATTCCAAATGCGATTTCGGTCATCACTCGAATGTGCATAGCCGACCGATAGGGCTGTAAGCACATCTTTTCTCGAAGCTCCCGTTGAGGCCTCCCAGGGAGTGCCTGTAGGGTCAGATGTGGCTCCATAGCCATAGGAATCATCGTCATCATCATCGTCGTCATAGTCATCATCGTAATCGTCATCGTCATCCTCGGCATACCCTCCAGTAGAAGCTCCCGTATTAAAGGGATTCCCATTACTGGAACTAGCAGAAGTATAATGGGAAAAGCTCAGATCAACAGACAGCACCCCATCTTCTGACATAGGCATACGAACGACAATGGCCGGATTGATATCCGTGAGTTGCTCATTTCCAATACCTCCCGTAACAGCGGCGTGTTGCCCTTCTTGCCCATAGTAACTCATGAGCATATCGATTTGGGTTTTTTCCAGTACCTTTTTCTTAAAGGGTTTTGGGATGCTATCGTTTTGAGCCCAAAGACTTGAGGTAAACAAACTGAGCAGTAAACAGCCAATAAATTGTTTAATTACATCCACAACCGCCCCCACTTTTTCCGCCATTGGCACCAGATGCCGCTTCTCTGTAGATTTGGAAAGAGGTTTCGAAACGTTCGCAGTAGTGACCTTTAAGTTCCATGTCGGCATCGCTGACATAAGACTTCTCATAGGACTTTACGGTCCCACAACTACTCATAGCTAAAAGCCCCAACAGCATACAAAACAGATGATTAATCTTTTTCAATGGCAATGTTTTTCGAACTAAAGATAGTGCCTTTTTCGTCAATAATGAGACATTCGACGGCAGCTAACTGATCGATCAGATCGATTCCTACTGCGGGTCCTAAAACAAAAAGCGCTGTAGCCAAAGCATCCGCCAATTCAGCTTTGGGAGCAAAAACGGTGGCGCTTATAACCCCTTTGGAGGGATATCCTGTTCTTGGGTCGATGATGTGACTGTATTTTTCACCGTCAATTAGATGGTATTTTTGATAATCGCCTGAAGTAACCACAGCTCGGTCAATCAAATCAAAAATACCCAACACCTTTTCTGGTTTTAAAGGATGGGTCAGCGCAATTGTCCAGGGCTGGTCAGAGACATTAGCTCCCCAGACACTTAAGTCGCCGCTGGCGTTGATGATGCCTCCAGGCACTCCCTGGGCTTTTAACAAGGCCTTGGCTCGATCGGCAGCATAGCCTTTCCCAATAGCTCCAAAGCCAATTTTCATCCCTTTTTGAGAAAGGAAAACTTCATAGGTTTTTGGATTTAAAACCAGTTGATCTATTCCTACGAGATCTACCCGTTCTTGGATAAGCGCTTTTGAAGGAATGGCGTCCATCGGACGATCAAAACGCCATAAGTTGTCCATTGCTGCGTAGGTTATATCGAAAGCCTTTTGGGTGAGTTCTGAAATCTGAACCGACCGTTGAATCAACTGAAAAAGTTCTGGAGACACCCGAACTGCTTGTATTCCAGCATTCCGATTGATTTTTGAAGTTTCCGAATCAGGCGACCAAGAAGAAATAAGCGATTCTATTCTCTGGATTTCAGTAATGGCATCATCGATGGCCGCTTCTGCTGAAGCCTTTGAATCATGAACAATGGTAATATCAAACCTAGACCCCATTAGAGTAAGCCCTTTATGCATTTGTGTAGGGGATTGAGCCGCTAAGCTACAGGCAACCCCAAGCATAAAAAGCCTATTCCAAAGCTTGGATAAAAGCAGCTGGACTCCGGTCGTCATAGGTGAATTGCTTGATTATGGATCCCTGAGCGTCGAGTAAAAGTACTCGAGGAAAGTAGCCCTCTGGATTATAGATTTCTGCTAATTGGTTATTGACTTTTTGCTGTTCAGAGGAAAGTTGATTTTTTTTCCGCCTGGGGAAATCAGCTTTAAAAAAAACTAAAGCCTTTGCTGCATAGGCCTGAAAATCGGGCTGACTCCACAAATTTTTATCCATTTTAATACAAGGCCCACACCAATCGGATCCAGAAAAGACCAAGAGTATTTTCTTAGACTCTGCCGCAGCTTGCTTTTGGGCGGCCTCAAAAGAATAAGGCTGCTGGGCCCAAACCAGACTTGATAACAAAAAAAAAGAGAGAAACAACAAATTTTTCATGGCAGTCTATTCATAGATAAAAGTACCTAATTCGGATGTAATGGTTAACTTTTTATGGGGGTGATCTTCCACTCGCCCAATAATCTGAGCATCTACATTAAAACTCTTGGATATCGAAATGATTTTTTGAGCAACTTCCTCCGGTACATAGAATTCTAGGCGATGTCCCATATTAAAAACCTGATACATCTCTTTTGGATCGGTTCCAGACTCCTGCCGAATAAGTTGAAATAAGGGTGGAATAGGCAACATCTTATCCTTGATGATATGTAATTGATCCACAAAATGTAAAATCTTGGTTTGAGCTCCTCCCGTACAATGAATCATTCCATGAATCGCCTCTCGCCCTATTTCCTGAAATACTTTTTGAACGATAGGCGCATAGGTTCGGGTGGGAGAAAGAATCAACTGGCCAACGTCTAATGGTACATCTGCCACAGCATCGGTAAGTTTTTGAGACCCTGAATAAATCAAGTCTTCGGGTATACTAGGATCGAAACTTTCTGGAAATTCTTGTGCTAGGTACTTGGCTAGAACATCATGCCGAGCCGAAGTAAGTCCATTACTTCCCATCCCCCCATTGTATTGGTATTCGTAGGTGGCCTGACCCGAGGAGGACAAACCGACAATAACATCTCCTGCCTGAATTCGGGCATTATCTATAACGTCTTTTCGAGCGATTCGGGCAGTTACGGTAGAGTCTACAATAATGGTCTGAACCAAGTCTCCTACATCTGCAGTCTCGCCTCCAGTACTATAAACCTGTACGCCCTGATCGGAAAGGTTTTGAATCAATTTTTCAGTCCCTTGGATGATGGCAGCAATCACCTCCCCAGGGATTCTATTTTTATTCCGACCAATAGTCGAAGACAACAAAATGCCATCGGTCACCCCCACACACAAAAGGTCGTCTAAATTCATCACCAATGCATCTTGAGCAATCCCTTCCCAAACAGACAAGTCTCCCGTAGTTTTCCAATACATATAGGCTAAAGAGGACTTGGTCCCAGCACCATCGGCGTGCATCACCAAAGCATGCTCTTGACTTCCCGTCAAATGATCGGGAACTACCTTACAAAAGGCCTGAGGGAATAAGCCTTTGTCTATTTTTTTAATGGCCTGATGAACGTCTTCCTTTTGGGCAGACACGCCACGTTGTGCATAACGGTTTGAACTCATTCCAAATTTTTTTCAAAAATAAGTTTTATTGAATTGCTGAACTGGATTTAAATTAAAAACAACAGTTCTCTATATTTAGCCAAAGGCCAAAGATTGTCTTCGACTAAGAGTTCTAACTTATCGCAATGATATCTGATCTCTTCTAAAAAAGGGACCACCTCTTGTGCATATACCTTAGCTCTTTTGGTCTGATCGTTAATGGTATCCGCTTTTTTTCGGGTTTCAATCATCTCGCGCGTACCCGAATGAAGAGCAGAAATATGTCTCGATAAACGCTCAATAATCTCCATTTGTTCTTGAGCGTGTTCTTGGAAGTTATCCCCATAAATAGTTTTAAATCCTCCCACATTTGAGACCACAACGGATTGGTATTTTAATGCGGTAGGGATGATATGATTTCGGATTAAATCTCCTAAAGTTCTAGATTCTACCCGTACCCGATTCAAAAAAGCTTGGATTCGTATTTCGTAGCGAACTTCTAATTCTTGGGGATTTAACACTTCGAGCTTATCAAATAAATCCACCACAGCCGAATCGCGTAAAACACCCACGGCATCAGGAACGTCATTGGCTTGGAACCATTGATGCTTTTGAAGCTTTTCCTTCCAAGAAGCACTGTATATTTCCCCTTCAAAAAGAATATCTCGAAAATCCTTGATCTGATCTCTAAGAACATTGAAAATGGCATCGTCTTTTTTCATGTCCTCTTCCTCCACCAAACGGTCAACCGCATCTTTAAAATCAATCAATTGCTGAGCAACCATAGCATTTAAAGCGGTTATAGATTGTGCGCAATTGGCTTGTGCCCCTACCGTACGCAATTCAAATTTATTTCCGGTAAATGCTAAAGGAGCCGTTCGATTTAGATCTGTATTATCTAAAAGTTTTTCGGGGATTTTGCCTATTAAGTTCAACTTTAATTCCGTTTTTTCGGCTGGTGAAAGCTTCCCTTTTGACACGTGCTCTAACTCTTCTAAAACATGCGTAAGTTGTTGTCCGATAAATACGGATAAAACCTTTGGAGGAGCCTCTTCAGTTCCCAAGCGTAAATCATTACTGCCACTGGAAGTAGCAGCCCGCAAAAGACCCGTATGTTTTGAAACGGCGACCAAAGTATTTATGAAAAAGCTTAAAAACTGTAAATTTTGCATGGGGTTTTTCCCAGGGCTCAACAAATTCATCCCTTCAGAATTGGTCAAGGACCAGTTGCAATGTTTTCCGGAACCATTAATCCCTTTAAAAGGTTTTTCATGGAGTAGAATCTGAAGCTGGTGCTTTTCGGCCAAGCGGTTCATAAGATCCATGACTAAGATATTATGATCCACAGCCAAATTGGCTTCTTCAAAAATGGGAGTAAGTTCAAATTGATGCGGAGCAAGCTCGTTGTGGTGTGTTTTTACAGGAATTCCTAGTTGGTGACACTCTTGTTCGAGTTCATGCATAAAACGCAGCACCCGATTGGGGATGCCACTAAAGTAATGTCCGTCTATATGTTCGCCTCGAGCAGGCTCGTGCCCCATAAGCGTTCGGCCTGTCAATAGGATATCTGGGCGGGTTAGTGCCAGCTGACGATCAACGATAAAATATTCCTGCTCCCAACCCAGCGTCGCTTCCACGGAGGATACGTTTTTGTCGAAATAACGACAAATGGATGTAGCGGCCTGATCGAGTGCTCGGATGGATTTTAACAATGGGGTTTTATAATCAAGTGCTGCCCCAGTATAGGACACAAAAACTGCTGGAATACATAGGGTATGTCCATAAATAAAGGGGGGAGATTTGAGATCCCAAGCCGCAAAACCTCGTGCCTCAAAAGTATTCCGTTCGCCTCCCTTAGCAGTGGGGAGGTCTTCGGGTAGGTTCTGTACCAATTTTTTTCCATCAAAAACTTCTAGCATTTGTCCCGAATCTGTTAATTCATGGAAGGTATCGTGCTTTTCTGCCGTAATCCCCGTTAAGGGTTGAAACCAATGCGTATAGTGTGTGGCATTCATGGATATAGCCCACGCCTTAAGCGCAGAGGCCATCTGA
Source organism: Flavobacteriales bacterium (assembly GCA_011524915.1). Classification (GTDB taxonomy): domain Bacteria; phylum Bacteroidota; class Bacteroidia; order Flavobacteriales; family Flavobacteriaceae; genus WTJH01. The sequence continues at coordinate 26,214 of WTJH01000043.1, forward strand.
TCGGCTATGTTTGATGACAAAGGAATTCCTTTGATTGCAGCTTTCTGAATACGGTCATAGGCCTCTTGAGTAAGATAGCGACGCATTTTATGCTCACAAAAGACATGAGATCGAAAATTTTGTGAGGATTGGTCTGCAGAGAAGCTGACCGCTTGGGTTTGTGAAAGTTTACTGATACTTCCTAGTCGTAAATTTGTCATAATAAGGGCTTTTATAAGCAATTCTAAAAATAGCTTTCCAGAATGCTGCAAAACAAATGTAGGTAGGTCTTGTGGATTTAAAAGCAAAATATTCAATTTTAACCCTTAAAAAATTAGGGATTAATAATTCGTTAATAACATTAAACTATTTATGCCCTCTAATTTGATAGGGTGTAAAATAAACTTATATTTTAGCGAAAAATTTTTTTTATGAGTAAATCCAAGTTAGAATACATTTGGTTGGACGGCTATGTTCCTACAGCCAATTTGAGAAGCAAAACAAAAATTGTAGATGATTTTGGTGGGACATTAGATGATTGCCCAATGTGGTCTTTTGACGGATCATCTACTCAACAAGCTGAGGGAAATTCTTCCGACTGTTTATTGAAGCCTGTAGCCCTTTATCCTGATCCCGATCGCAAGAACGGATGGTTGGTGATGACAGAGGTGTTAAACGCTGATGGTACTGCACACGTCTCTAACGGTCGTGCAGGTATCGAAGACGATGACAACGACTTTTGGTTCGGGTTTGAGCAGGAATATTTCCTATGGGATCCAGAAACCAACTTACCTTTAGGTTTCCCAAGAGATCAGACCCCTCAAGGACAATTTTATTGTTCTGCAGGAGCTAAAAACGCTTTCGGACGTGAAATGGTAGAGGAACACCTCGACCAATGTTTGGAGGCTGGAATCAATGTAGAAGGTATCAATGCTGAGGTAGCCGCTGGACAGTGGGAATTCCAAACCTTTGCAAAAGGAGCTCAGCAAGCTGGTGACGACATGTGGGTAGCACGCTACTTACTTGAGCGTATCGGTGAAAAATACGGATTGGCAATCGACTATCACCCAAAACCTCTCGGAGCAACCGACTGGAATGGTTCTGGGATGCACGCCAACTTCTCAAACACTACACTACGTACGTGTGGATCCAAAGAGACTTACGAGAAAATTTGTGAAGCCTTCCGTCCTGTAGTTAAAGAACACATCGATGTTTACGGTGCCTTTAACGATCAGCGTTTAACAGGAGATCACGAAACTCAATCGATCGACGAATTTAGCTATGGAGTTTCCGACCGTGGAGCTTCCATCCGTATTCCGATCATGACTGTAGAAAAAGGTTGGAAAGGATGGTTAGAAGACCGTCGTCCAGCTTCTAACGGTGATCCATACAAAATTGCTGCTCGAATTATCAAAACGGTTAAATCAGCCTTATAATTCGAATTAGAATTTGACTTGAAAAGCATCAGCCTAGCTGGTGCTTTTTTTTTATCCCATGAGCATGGGACCCAAAAACATAAGATATAGGGCAAATAGTAAAATGCCATCGAAACGCCCGAGTTGCCTTCCCGAAGGAACAAAAACTAAGGGTAATATAAGCAGAGAAATACCCAACATCCAGTATATGTCGTGTGTGATAAGACCTTGGTCGATAACGGCTACCGGATGCACCATAGAGGTGAGTCCCATAACGGCCAAAACATTAAACATATTGGAGCCGATCAAATTCCCTAAGGAAAGTGCTTTTTCTTTACGCAATACTGCTATGATGGATGCAGACAACTCTGGGATACTCGTCCCTACGGATATGATTGAAATACTGATAATCCGTTCGCTGACATTCATATTTTTTGCAAGGGTAACCGCACCCTTAACCAAACTTTCGGAACCCAGCCATAAACTTCCTGCTCCCAGCAGAAAATACAAAAGGATTTGAGAAGGGTTTAAGGGTTTATCGTCTTCATAATCGTCTCCTTCAACAGCAGCAGTTTTTTGAAACCGTATCAATAGGTATAGAAAAACCAACAACATCCCGAAAAGGATCGCTCCTTCAAAAGAACTGATCTGCTGATCGTTCAGCAGAAAAAAGTATAAGAGAAGCGAAGCTCCAAACATCATAGGCCAATCGGTCTGATAGAAGCTTTTAGTTACATTGATAGGTGAAATTAAAATGGTAATCGCTAATACAAAAGCGATATTGGCTACATTGGATCCAACCACATTACCAAGGGCAAGATCGGGATGGCCCGAAAGCGCAGATTGTAAACTCACAATCAATTCTGGCGCCGAAGTGGCAAATGAAACTACGGTCATCCCAATGACAATTCGGGGGATCGATAATCGCATAGACAAACCCACGGAAGACTCTAATAACCAGTCACCTCCCTTGATCAACAATAATAATCCCGCTACAATTGCAATAAGTGCCATAACTCAAACAGGCACGAAGATAATTGCTTCCTTGGGTTTTTCCACTATTTAGTTTAGAATTTCCGTTTTCTGTAATGTCAAAAAAATGTATATTTGCCCTCCGAAAGGGCCTCGTAGCTTAACTGAATAGAGCACTTGATTACGGCTCAAGAGGTTGGAGGTTTGAATCCTCCCGAGGTCACTTAATTATAAAGGGATTGCAGCAATGCAGTCCCTTTTTTTATACACCGATTTATTTCATTTTGCGTAAATTAGAGTATGGTGACTCTTGAAAACTATTGTTCTGGTTTCAAATTTCTGTTGAAAAAGGGCACAGAAAAATCGATTTAAAAACTTTAGGAGTCCAATCCTATCCTCTCGAGGAAGTAAATCTTTTAATTTAAATTCCTATGAAAAAAATTGAAGCCATTATTCGAAAGTCCAAGTTTAATGAGGTTAAAGA
>WTJH01000113.1 GCA_011524915.1 Flavobacteriales bacterium
TGGTGATATCCAAGTAGACGGAGTTTCTATACGGGACTATGAGCTTTCTTCCTTACGGAAATCTGTTGCAGTGGTCCTGCAGGATGTTTTTCTTTTTGCAGATTCAATATTTAATAACATAACCCTGTATAACCCCAAATACAGCTTAAGTGACGTAAAAAAAGCGGCCAAAGCCATCGGAGTAGACGCATTTATCGAAAGTCTTCCGGGCGGTTACGACTACAATGTTAAAGAAAGGGGCGTAATGTTGTCCGCAGGCCAACGCCAATTAATTGCTTTCCTAAGAGCCTATATTGCCAACCCAAGCGTGCTGATTCTGGATGAGGCTACCGCTTCTATAGACTCCTATTCTGAAGAACTCATTCAGCAAGCAACCAATGTGGTTACCCAAGGAAAAACTTCCATCGTAATTGCGCACCGATTGGCAACTATTAAAAATGCCGATCGAATCATTGTTATGAAAAAGGGGCAGATTGTAGAGTCGGGCACCCATCAGGACCTTTTGGACAAAGAAGGCTATTATGCCCAATTGTATAAAGTTCAGTTTTTGGAATCCAGCCCTGCAGTTTAATCACTCAAATCTTCCTGAAGTAAAGATTTTAGCTTTTCAGGATCCTTGATGATCTGATATTCCCCATTTTTTACATAGCTGATATGCCCACTTTGCTCCGATACCACCAGAGCTAAAGCATCTGTTTTTTCTGTAACTCCCAATGCAGCTCTATGGCGGAGACCAAAGCGCTTGGGGAGCTCCCGGTTTTCACTTAAGGGTAATACCACCCGTGCCGCCTGTATGCTATCGTTTTGAATGATAACCGCTCCATCGTGCATGGGGCCGTTCTTATAAAAGATCGATTCTAAAATAGAGGCATTCACTTGGATATTTGTGGTATCGCCTGTGTTTTTGACGAATTCTAAGTCATTGTTGCGTTCAATTACCAATAGGGCACCAAACTTTTGCTGTCCCAAAGAAAAACAAGCTTTGACTACTTCATTGATGTTCAGATTGACTTGATCTGGGGTAGAATCCAAAAACCTAAAGTACTTGACCAGATTTCGCCGACGGGCAAAATTGGTGGATCCAATCAGGAGTAGGAATTTTCGGATTTCCTGCTGAAATACTACAATCAGGGCAAAAAATCCAACACTGATAAAATTCCCAAGGATATTACTTAAGACATCCATATTTAAGGCGTCTGTAAGTTTCCAGATGAGATAGATGATCACAATACCAATGAAAATATTGATGGCTACCGTTCCTTTGACCAAGCGATAGAAGAGGAATAGCAAGAGCGCAACCAAGGCAATATCGATAATATCGATAAAGGAAAAATCAAAAAATTCGAATGCTTTCAATAGGTAGATTGTTTTGGCCTATGGGTAAAAATAGAAATTAATTTAGAGCTTCCATCAGTTGAATACACTCAACCGCAGGGGCAACATCGTGTACTCTTAGGATTTGAGCCCCCTTGGAAAGGGCAATCGTATGAAGAACAGAGGTGCCATTAAGTGCGTTTTCTGGAGTTGTTTGTAGGGTTTTATAGATCATTGATTTTCGTGAAAGTCCTGCCAAAACCGGAAGGTTTAGGGTTTTAAAGGCTTCTAAATACTTTAAGATTTCAAAATTATGAGCTACAGTTTTCCCAAATCCAAAGCCCGGATCCAGAACGATATCAGTAATTCCGGCAGCATAGGCCTCCTCAATTTTTAAAGCAAAATACTGTTTGATTTCTGAAACGATAAAATCGTATTGGGGCTGGTCTTGCATACTTTCTGGGACTCCCTGCATATGCATCATGATGTAGGGAGCTTTAAATGCGCCCACTACTGCAAGCATTTCTTTGTCTATGGTTCCGGCAGAAATATCATTGATGATATGCGCTCCTGCGTTTAAGGCTGCCGAAGCTGTGGCACTGTTATAGGTGTCTACAGAAAAAATGGCTTGGGGAAATTGAAGGATCAATTCTTTTAAAACCGGTAGTAAACGATCGCATTCTTCGTTGGAGCTTATAAGTCCCGACCCTGGTTTACTGCTGGCCGCTCCTAAATCTATAATGCCAGCGCCTTCCTGAAGCATTTTCTGAGCTTGGTTTATTGCCGTTTCTATGGAGTTGAATCGACCCCCATCAAAAAATGAATCTGGTGTTATGTTTAAAATCCCCATGACTAGAGGGCGTTCTAAAGAGAGAAGTTTGTCTTGACAACGAATCGAATGTGGTGTTTGAAATTCCATAAAAACTTTCTTTTTCCGGGTCGGAAAATTATTCGAAATTTAAGCAAAATTCAAAGGGATGCCCGATACAAACAAACAATATAAGGATGCGCTTGAACAGTGCACCCGATTGTTCGAAAAAAAAGCAGTCGATTATGGTACCGCATGGCGCATTTTACGCCTTCCATCACTGACCGATCAGATCTTTATCAAAGCCCAACGCATCAGAAGTATTCAAGAGCAGCAAACTCAAAAAATAGAGGAGGGTCAGACCTCAGAGTTCATAGGGATTGTCAATTACAGTATCATGGGACTTATTCAGCTCGATAGGGGAGTTGTAGATCAGCCCGATATGACCCCAGCGGAAGCCCTAGAGGCTTATCAGCATTTTTCAAAAACCTGTTTTGAGTTGATGCAATTAAAAAATCACGATTATGGCGAGGCTTGGCGCGATATGCGCGTCTCCTCTCTGACTGATCTGATTCTTCAAAAACTCTTAAGGGTCAAACAAATTGAGGACAATGCAGGAAAAACACTCGTATCTGAGGGGATAGAAGCCAATTATATGGATATGGTCAACTATGCCTTGTTCGCTTTAATTTTACTACAAGAGCAAGCCCAAGACTAATGCTTAAACTCCTCACCAAGCAGCTATTGCAAATGCTCCTGGTATTGTGGGGAGTCATCACTTTAGTCTTTTTCCTTTTTACTGTGCTCCCGGGCGATCCAGCACAAATGATGTTGGATCAGAACGAAAACAGTGAACAATTAGCCCATTTGAAGCGCAAATATGGATTTGACCTTCCCATAGGACAGCAGTATTTATATTATCTAAACGACTTATCGCCCCTTTCCATACACCCAACAACAGCTGAGCATTTTGCGGCCTACAGACCTCAAGTCTATGGGGGTGTTTCTCTCTTTTCCGGAACCCATTGGCAATGGGTCCTCAAACAGCCCTATTTTAGGACTTCATATCAAAAAACAGGAAAGCCAGTAGCCTCCATTCTTTTAGAGACCTTACCCCACACCATTGTACTCGCTGTGGCATCTATTGCCATTGGAGTGTTGCTGGGGGTACTCTTCGGCACTTTAGCCATGTTTTATAAAGATCAATGGATCGACCGAGTTCTGCTATTCATTAGTACCCTTGGAATTTCGGTTCCTTCTTTCTTTAGTGCGATTCTTTTTTCATGGCTGTTTGGTTATGTATTTAAGGATATTACGGGTCTGAGTATGACCGGCAGTCTGTATCATCTCGACGATTACGGAGAATCTTATTCGATCCGATGGCGGAACTTAATCCTGCCGGCTACTGTTTTGGGAATACGGCCTTTGGCATTGGTCACCCAACTGGTTCGCAGTAGTCTGATCGAAGTTTGGCAGGCCGATTATATTCGTACGGCGCGTTCCAAAGGATTAAGCTCCCTTCAAATCCTGTGGAGACATGCCCTTAAAAATGCGCTGACTCCAGTAGTTACAGCTGCCTCTGGGTGGTTTGCTTCCCTTTTAGCGGGGGCTGTTTTTGTCGAATATATTTTTGGATGGAAGGGTTTGGGACGCGAAATAGTCGCTGCCCTAAACGGATTAGATATTCCCGTAATTATGGGGGCTGTTATTACGATTGCTTTTATCTTTACCCTGATTAATTTTTGTGTGGATTGGATTTATATGATTTTGGATCCACGAGTTAAAAACCATTTATAACGAACAAATGAGAAAGAACATTGTTGCAGGCAATTGGAAAATGAATTTAACCCACAGTGCTGCTGCACAACTCCTAGAGGGTTTGGCGGCTGGCAGTTACCCAGAAGCAGTTCGTATGCTGGTGGGACCCTCATTCATCCAGTTAGAACAATCCCAACGAATTTTAGCTGATACGTCCATCCAAGTGATGGCTCAAAATGTACATCAGGCTGCAAAGGGTGCATATACAGGAGAGGTTTCTACAGAAATGTTGACTTCGGCCGGAATCCAAACGGTTATTCTAGGACATTCCGAGCGACGTGAGATGTTTCAGGAAGATGAAGCGCTACTCACCCAAAAAGTAGATGCAGCATTAGCAGCAGGATTGGAGATTGTTTTTTGCTTTGGAGAAAAGCTAGACGAACGGAAGCAAGGGAAACAAAACGATGTAGTAGCGCAACAATTGGAGGTTGTACTGAGCCGTCCCCAAGCAGACTGGTCTAAAATTGTATTGGCTTACGAACCCGTATGGGCCATTGGAACAGGCGAAACGGCAAGTCCGGAGCAAGCCCAAGAAATGCACGCTTTTATCCGAAGTCTAGTGGAGCAACGCCTAGGAGCCGAGGTTGCTGAACAAACATCAATCTTATACGGAGGTTCTGTAAAGCCCTCCAATGCTTCTGAAATCTTTCAACAACCCGATGTCGATGGAGGATTGGTCGGAGGAGCAAGTCTCCAAGCAGAAGACTTTTTGGCGATTGCCAACGCCTTTTAAGCATGGAATATATCGAGTGTCATTTTTCGGTTCAGCCCGCTGAACCTTGGTCCGAAATTCTTCTGGCTCATTTGCAAGATTTCCCTTTCGAATCTTTCGAATTTACAGGGGAGGGCTTAAAAGGATTTATGCCCAAAGATGATTTTATTGAGGAGCAGCTGGAGGATTTTCCGTTAAAAAACCATCCGGAGGTTCAAGTGCAAATGACCATTAAAGAACACCCCAAACACAATTGGAACGAAACTTGGGAGCAAAATTTTGAACCCATCATTGTTGGAGACCAATGTCTGGTTCGGGCCGAATTTCATCCGGCACAAGATTTTCCCTACGAGCTGGTCATTACCCCTAAGATGAGCTTTGGAACCGGACATCACCAAACCACTCAGATGATGATACAACTGATGCTGGAACAACAACAGTCTCCTCCAGTAGTTTTAGATATGGGCTGCGGAACTGGAGTTTTAGCCATCTTAGCCGCCCAAATGGGAGCCCAGCAAGTATTGGGTGTGGACATCGATGCTTGGTGTATCGAAAATTCTGTTGAAAATGCCGCTCGGAACTCTTGTTCCCATCTGCGTTTTGTTCAAGGGAATATAACACAGGTAGCGGGCCAATTTGATTGGATTTTGGCCAACATCAATAGAAATGTACTCCATGCCGATCTACCCAAACTTAAAACCCACCTGAATCCCAACGGAAAAATTTTCATCAGTGGGTTTTTACAGTCCGATTGGACTGCAATGCAATCGTGGTTAAATGCTTATGGATTTATAATTAAGGGTTATGAAACAAAAGATGCTTGGATGGCAGCCATACTCGAGTGCGCCTGATCCCTTTACTTCTCCGCAACCAGACGAGGTAATGGCTTTGGAGGTTTCTCCGGAACGGGAACACGAAATCATTTTATATAACGACGATGTCAACACCTTTGACCATGTCATAGAAACCTTGGTTAAAGTCTGCGACCATACCTACGAACAAGCCGAGCAGTGTGCATATATAGTACATTTTAGCGGGCAGTGTGGGGTAAAGTCCGGGACTTATGAAGAGCTCGAGCCCCGATGCAGTGCTCTTTTGGATGCTGGACTATCCGCAGAAATCGTTTAAATTTGATCTTTAATCAATTGCTATGTATAAACTAAAACACGTACTTCTCTTAAGCCTCTATTGCATGCTTTGGGGAAATGCCCAAAACGCTATGGAACAAACGATTTACCAATTTCAAGTAACCGATATCGAAGGCGGAACTTTTGACTTCGCAACCCTTAAAGGAAAAAAAGTAATGATTGTGAATACGGCATCCAAATGTGGATATACCCCACAATATGCCGAATTACAGCAGGTGTATGATCAATATAAAGACCAAGATTTTGTGATTGTAGGATTTCCTGCCAACAACTTCTTATGGCAAGAGCCGGGCTCAGATGAAGAAATTGCCGCTTTTTGTGAAAAAAATTACGGGGTTAGTTTTCCTATGATGAGTAAAATCTCCGTTAAAGGAGGTGACATGCATCCGATTTATGAATTTTTGACTTCCAAGGCTCAAAATGGAGTGTTGGATTCCAAAGTACGATGGAATTTTCAAAAATATTTGATCGGAACGGACGGTAAAATTGATCAAGTAGTGGAGCCGGGAACTTCCCCTACAGCTTCCGAAATTGTAGATTGGATTCAGGGCTAATGACAAAACAAATTAAAGGGGTTGCTACCCATTGCGTTCATACAGGAACCTTAACAGATAACCAACACGGAGGTGTAGGGTCGCCCCTGTATAGCAGTACTTCCTATCCCTTTCAGGGGGTCGATGAAAATCGATATCCCCGATATTTCAATACGCCGAATCAGGTGGGCTTGGCCCAAAAGATTGCAGCATTGGAAGGAGCAGAAAAAGGGCTCATTTTCAGTTCTGGAATGGCAGCGATATCCACCGCTCTTTTGGGGCACCTTAAAAAGGGCGATCATGTCGTTTTTCAGAACGACTTATACGGGGGAACTCGAAACTTTATTAAAGAGTTATTTCCCAACTATGGGATTGAATTTTCCTTTGTAAATGGGCATTCTATTGAATCCTTCGAAGCCGAGATCCAATCCAATACTCGAGGAATTTATGTCGAAACGCCCAGTAATCCCTTGTTGCATATCATTGATCTTAGGTCGCTGAGCAGGCTCGCCCAAGATCGCGGTTTGTGGACCATGATCGATAATACTTTTGCAAGTCCCATCAATCAAAACCCCATTGCTTTAGGGATCGATATCGTTGTACACAGTGCCACCAAATATCTGGGGGGGCATAGCGATATCAGTGCTGGGGCAGTACTCACCTCTGAAGCTTTGATGCAACCCATCTATGCCTTAGCCAAAAATCTGGGTGGTAATCTCAGTGACCAAACCGTTTGGCTTTTGGAACGAAGTATTAAAACCTTAAAACTTCGGGTAGATGCCCAGACGAAGAATGCTGGGGAATTGGCTCAGTTTCTGGAGCAACAGTCCAGTATTTCTCGTGTCTATTATCCCGGTTTGGAGTCTCATCCACAGCATCAACTCGCACAAGAGCAAATGCTTGGGTTTGGAGCCATGTTGTCTTTTGATTTAAAATCCCTTGATGCTAGCGATTTTTGTAATCGCTTGGAACTGATTAAACCTTCTATGAGCTTAGCTGGAGTGGAAAGTACCGTGATTAGCCCTCCTATGGCTTCTCATGCGCTGCTTACTCCAGAAGAACGCCAACAGCAAGGAATTTCGGATCGGTTGATTCGTTTTTCGGTCGGAATAGAAGCGGTAGAAGATCTTAAAGCGGACCTCCTCAAGGCCTTAGAAGGATGAAAAAACTCGATATTTTAGCTTTTGGTGCACACCCCGATGATGTAGAATTGGGTTGCGGTGGGAGTATTGCTAAAGCAACAGCTCAAGGCAAAAGCGTCGGAATTATTGATCTTACCCAAGGGGAGTTAGGAACCCGTGGTACGGTGGCTATACGTTCGCAAGAAGCTTTAGAGGCCGCCCAAATTTTAAAAGTTGATATCCGAGAAAATTTAAAGTTTAAGGACGGTTTTTTTCAAAACGACCCAACCCATCAGTTGGCTGTCATTCAAAAAATTCGATCCTATAAACCCGATGTTATTCTGTGTAATGCTATTCGCGACCGCCATATCGACCATGGTCGTGGAGCCGAATTAATCAAAGACGC
>WTJH01000059.1:0-17755 GCA_011524915.1 Flavobacteriales bacterium
AGAGTTATGTCAAAAAGTTGTTGGGTTATTTTAAAGCGCGTATATGAGGAAACAACTACTAGGCTTTTTGTGTTTTATTGGGAGTTTCTTTGGAGTGCAGGCACAGGATCAAGGATTGTTGAATGCTGCTGTCGATAGTACTCAAGTACGGATAGGTTCTCAGATCAATTATTCGCTTCAACTTAAAACTCAAGCAGGTGCTGAAGTTTTATTTCCGGATAATCCAAAGTTTGGTCCTTTTGAAATTTTAGAGATTAAGCCGGTAGAGACGCTTCAGGCTCCAAATCATCTACTTCTGACCAGAAAAATTGCCCTGATTCAATTCGACTCAGGTCGCTACTATATCCCTCCGCAAAAAGTTCAGCTGAATGGGAAAATCTTAAGCTCAGATTCACTCCTAGTCGAGGTGGCTGACGTGGTTGTAGATACACTAAAACAGCCCCTGTACGATATCAAACCTATTGTAGCGGTAAACCCTAACTACGATGCGTTGATCCGTCAATTGACCTGGGGAATTTTGGGTCTGGTGCTTTTCGGAATATTGATTTATATATACATCCGGCAATGGCGTAAGCGGATGGCTCGTGAAGCAGCTCTTCCACCCTTTGACAGAGCCATAAATGCCCTAAAAGATTTAGAACAAGAGTCGCCTCAAACCCAAGAAGAATACAAAGACTATTATTCTAAAATGACGGACATTGTCCGAGAATACCTAGAAGAGGAAGCACAAATTTCAGCTTTGGAGAGTACCACAGACGAATTGCTTCTCAAATTGGAACTACTCAAAGAGCAAGGAACCTTAGAGCTGGAAGATGAAATTCTTAAGGATCTAAAGTCTGTATTGGAAAAAGCGGATTTAGTCAAATTTGCTCGTTCGGTACCCGAAGCTGGAACTTTAGCTCAGGACTTGAGTAAAGCTGAGGTGATGGTCGTCAAAACTCAAGAAGCACTCCCAGAGCCAACCGAAGAAGAAATGCGGCAAAAGGCGGCCTATGAAAAAGAACTTCAAAGAATTCATCGAAAACGCATGTGGACAAGGGGGCTTATTATTGGTGGATTTAGCCTGATTGTTGCCCTAGGGAGTAGTATTGCCTACTGGGGGTACTATCCCGTACGGGATACCTTATTGCGCTACCCCACCAAAAGCTTGTATTCCCAAGAGTGGTTTACAAGCCAGTATGGGACACCTCCTTTGGTATTGGAAACTCCGGAAGTACTCCTACGACAAACCAATGCTCCAAAAGGGGTGGAGCGCTTTGTTTTTGGGAGTGTAGACGAAGCTTTTTATTTGGATTTAAAATTTGACTTTCCTCAAAAGAAGACCCCAGAACAAAAAAATACGCCAAAGGCTGCCGATGAAGAATCGGCCCAAGCCTTGGTCGATGCAATTATCCAAGATTTTGAATCTCGAGGCGCCGTTAATATTTTAATCAAAAACGATCAAATGCAACTGCCCTCAGGAATTGAAGTGGCCAAAATTTTTGGAACTTTAGACTATCCTCGCAAGGGGGCGTCGGAACGTATACGGTGCCAATATACCACATTGCTGATGGTGTTTAATGAAGGGACTATTACCCTGACCTGTATGTATGCTAAAGACGATCGTTATGGGTCGGATATCGAAACACGAATTTTTAATAGTATTAATTTAATAGAACAGCTCTAAGGTGTTTGAAGGAATTTATTTTGCGGACCCCATATATCTATGGCTTTTAGTAGGGATTCCTTTAGGGGTAGGATTTTATGTATACTACCGTAAATCTTTACAGGCATACCTACATGTATCTACCGTGGCACATGCAAAAGAGGGTTCGACTCTTAAGTCTAAACTTCGTCCTGCATTGGTGGGGTTTCGATTGTTGGCATTTGGGATGGTTGTGTTGGCTTTGGCACGGCCTCAATCGATGGATGTTTCTACCCGTACCAAGACCAACCGGGGGATCGATATTGTCATGGCCATTGATGTTTCCTCTTCCATGTTGGCACAAGACCTTAAACCCAATCGCTTAACGGCTCTTAAAAAAGTAGCGGCCAATTTTGTTGGCAATCGTCTGAGCGACCGTATTGGCTTAGTGGTCTATGCTGGAGAGAGCTACACAAAGACTCCCATTACTAGCGATAAAGGAATTGTAAAAAGAGCTTTGACAGAGATTAAATACCAAGGAGATTTGATCGAGGATGGGACTGCCATTGGGATGGGCTTAGCCACTGCGGTGAATCGCTTAAAAGAGAGTAAAGCCCAAAGTAAGGTGATAATACTGCTTACCGACGGGGTTAATAATGCAGGTTTTATCGATCCCAAAACAGCTGCTGAACTGGCGGTAGAATTTGAAATCAAAACCTATACCATTGGTTTGGGAAGTAATGGGAATGCCCTTGCTCCCGTGGCTATTAAACCCAACGGAAAATTTCAATACGGCCTCACCAAGGTAGAAATTGATGAAGAACTTCTCAAAGAGATCGCTACCAAAACAGGAGGCTTGTATTTTCGGGCTACCAACACCGAAAAGCTACAGGCCATCTACAATGAAATTGATAAGCTCGAAAAAACAGAAATTGAAGAATTTAAATATTACAATTACGACGAAAAATTCCGCCCTTTAGTTTGGATCGCTTTGGTGCTCTTGGTGTTGGAGTGGATTTTCCGTCAAACTTTATTTAGAAGTTTTATATAAGCATGTATCAACTCGATTCACCTCAATATTTTTATCTATTAGCCATTCTCCCGCTGCTTTGGCTTGGATCGCTGTTGGTTTTCCGTTGGAAAAAACAGAAGCAAGCGGCTTTTGGGGGAGCGCTTGTATTGGATCGCTTAAGTCCGCAACGGTCCAAGTTTAAACCCGTATTCAAAATAATTTTACAAAGTCTAGGAATTGCTTTTTTAGTATTGGCTTTGGTGAATCCCAAAATTGGAACAGAATTAGAAACCGTGAAGCGGGAGGGGGTAGATTTGGTTTTTGCGGTAGATGTTTCCAAGAGTATGTTAGCCGAAGATATCGCTCCTAACCGTTTGGAAAAAGCGAAGCGACTGGTTTCGGCAATCATCAACCAGTTAACCAGTGATCGCGTTGGGATTATCGCCTATGCAGCCCAAGCGGTGCCTCAGTTGCCCATCACCACCGACTATGGAGCAGCAAAAATGTTTTTACAAGGACTCAATACCGATATGTTGTCTTCTCAGGGAACCGCCTTGGATGCAGCTTTGGATCTTTCGGCCACGTATTTCGATGATGACGATCAGACCAATCGGGTCGTATTTTTGATTTCGGATGGTGAAGACCATTCAGAGGAGGGAGCTACAGCAGCTCAACGAGCGGCAGATTTGGGGATCAAAATATTTACTTTGGGTGTAGGGACCGATAAAGGTGCCCCCATTCCTATCAAACGCAACGGAGTAGTGGAGCGCTACAAAAAAGATCCGGAGGGGAATGTGGTCATCACCAAACGCAATGCTGATATTTTGGAAGAAATTGCAGCAGCGAGTGATGGGGCCTATATGGACGGGAATTCGACTCAAGAAGTCCTCAGCTTTGTTGCTGAAACCCTCAAAGCCATGGATAAAAAAGAATTTGAGGCCAAAAAGTTTGTCTCCTATAAGGATCAATTTCAGATATTTTTAATAGTTGGACTATTTTTCCTGATTTTAGACTTCCTTATCTTTGAGAAGCAAACACTTTGGGTCCGCCGCTTAAATTTATTTAACGACAAAAAGGAATGAGACGACTCGGTCTGTATGTTTTTATTGTAATGGGATCCATTAGCAGTTATGCACAATCGGGCGTAATTGACAACCATATTTATGAAGGCAATGAAAATTGGAAGGCCTCCCAATTTCAGTCCGCAGAATCGGAATATCGAAAGGCTATAGCACTCGATGGGAAAAACACTAAGGCCTATTATAATTTAGGGAATACTCACTATCGAGATTCGGCATACGATGAGGCGACACAACGGTATATTCAGACGCAAAAATTAGCTGGAAACAGAAATGAACGGCATGCAGCCTTTCATAATTTGGGGAATGTGATGATGCAAAAAAAGGCCTATGAAAAAGCTGTTGAGGCCTACAAAAATGCCCTACGGAACAATCCAGCCGATGAACAAACCCGATACAACTATGCTTTAGCGAAAAAGATGCTGGAACAAGAGCAACAGCAACAGCAACAAAACCAAGATCAGCAAGATCAGGACAAGCAACAGAATCAGGACAACAAGGACCAGCAAGATCAGCAAAAGGACTCGGAAGGCGAAGGAGATGATAAAAAAGAAGAATCTGATCAAGATTCTGATGAAGGTAAAGACGGGAAAGATCAAGAAGATTCTAAGTCCAAAGAAGATGAAAAGGGAAAGCCAAAGGACCAAGAGCCCGATGATAAGCAGCAGGATAAAGACCCAAAAAAGCAACCTCAGCGACCTAAAGGACAAATGTCACCCGAACAAATCAAGCAGTTGCTGGAGGCCATGAATAATCAGGAGAAACAAGTTCAAGATAAAGTCAACGCAAAAAAAGTAAAAGGGGTTCCCGTGCAAGGGAAAAAAGATTGGTAAATGATGCGGATAAGGATTTGGACATCTGGAATTTTTCTAATGCTCTTCTTGGGGAGTTTTAGCTTGTGGGGACAAGTAGAGTTTAGGGCTCAAGTCAGCAAAAAGCGTTTGGGTATCAATGAGCGTTTACGTGTTGATTTTGTAATGAATCAAAATGGAGACGATTTTAGTCCCCCGAGTTTTAGCGGTTTCCAAGTGGTTGGAGGCCCCAATCAGTCCATCAGTAACTCTTGGGTCAATGGCAAGCGTACGTTTTCCAAAACCTACACCTATTTTCTGACCCCCGAGCGGAAAGGAAAACTTAAAATTGGGCAAGCCCAAATAACGATTGACGGTGAAGTGTTTAAGTCGGTCCCCATTGATGTTACCGTTACAGCAGCAGTTAAAAATCCAGGAGAAACAGATCAGGATTTGGTGAATATCGAAGACAATCTGCATCTGGTAGCTGAAATTTCGAAAGCCTCGCCTTACCTCAATGAAGCGGTTACCGTTGTCTATAAACTTTATTTTCGAAGTCCTTTATCGATCTCCAATCCCCGTGAGGTTGATACCCCAACGTTTAGCAATTTTTGGAGTCATATCATCCGGATCCCCCAGTTAAGAGTGGAGCAAGGGACCTATAAAGGAGAATCCTACAATGTGGTGGTTTGGCGAAAAGCAGTCCTCTATCCCCAAAAAACGGGAGCCCTGGACATTGAACCCTTAACGGTTCGGCTCAATGTGGATATCCCGACCCGCCGCCGCGATTTTTTCGGCAATCGGGTCTATAGACCAGTACAGCATACCTTGACTTCTGGAACCCGTAAACTCCGGGTAAAACCCTTGCCAGAATCCGGAAAACCGGAATCTTTTAATGGGGCCGTAGGGAAATTCGAATTGGATTTAATTTTAAGTAAAGAATCCCTTAAAGCATCTGAGTCTTTTCAGGCACAGTTAAAACTTTCGGGTCAGGGGAATCTAAAATTGGTGCAATTACCCCAATTGGTTTTGCCCGGAACTATGGAGGTTTATGAGCCCGAACATTCAGAGCAGGTAAAAACCTATTTAAGCGGAATGCGGGGAAGTATTCAAGATCAGTATACCGTAGTCCCCCAGTATCAGGGACAATACCCCATACCTCCAGTAGAGTTTTCCTATTTTGATCCTAAAGAGGAGGTTTATAAATCGATCCGAACGGCAGCTCTAAGTGTTGATGTATATGATGGTCCTGTAGCCCAAACTCCAACCAATCCTTTGACGGGAGCAGGCGTGAAAAAAGAGGTGCCACAAACCAACACCTTCCGATTCATCGGACTTAATACAGCCCTTCAACCCATCAATGGAGCATATTTTTGGAATAGTGGTTTGTTCTACGGCTTACTCGTATTACCCTTCCTGATTTATTTTATTATTTGGATGGTGATCCGAAAACAGCAGGCATTTCAAAGCGATCGAGGTGCTGTACTCCAACGGGAATCGAATCGTTTGGCCAAAAAATATCTCAGTTCAGCTCAAAAATCTTTAAACGATAAAGGTCATTTCTATGAAGCTTTGGAGCGCGCCATGTTCCAGTATTTACGCTCCAAACTCAGGATTGAAATGGATGGTTTTTCCAAAGAACGGATAGCATCTATTTTAGCAGAAAGAAAAGTGGCAGCAGAAGATATTAAAGCCCTACAAAGTTTATTGATGCGATGCGATCAAGCTCGTTTTACCCCTTTGGAAGCTTCAGCCATGGAAAATGACTATCAGGAAGCAACACAAATCATTGCTAAACTCGACCGAGCTCTATGAGAAAACAGCTGATTTTTACAAGTCTATTGTTCTGCCTTTTCATAGGAGGGCTAGGGAATATTTATGCACAAACAACTCAGGAGTTATTTGAAAAAGCTAATCAAGATTACAACAATGGGCTATTTCAACAAGCAGTAGAATCCTATGAAAAAATCATAAGTTCAGGTGAGCATTCCGATATCCTGTATTACAATATTGCCAATAGTTATTATCAGCTTAAGCGTGTGGGTCCGGCCGTATACTACTATGAAAAGGCCTTGTGGTTAAATCCCAATTTTAATGATGCAAAATACAATTTGAGTTTTGCAGAAAATATGAAGATAGATGCGATAGAAGCCTTACCCCAAACACAACTCCAGCAGTTGTTCGATTCGGTATTGAATTTATTTTCATTGGATACTTGGGCCATACTAACCCTTTTGGGACTTTGGGGAGCCTTACTATTTTGGGGGCTTTTTCGTTGGGTAGCTTTTAGTAGTTCCAAAAGAGTTTATTTTGGTTTGAGTATAGCAACACTTTTAGGAACCCTATTCTGTGCCTATTTCAGCTGGCAAGCAGATCAGAGGAGGTTTGATCCCCGATATGCAATTTTGTGGGATGCCAAAACACAAGTCCAGTCCGAACCCAACTTACGATCCGAATTTTTATTCGAAATCCACGAAGGCACCAAGGTTCAGGTTTTAGATGCTTTGGAAAATTGGCAACAGATCCAATTGGCAAATGGCTCCATTGGGTGGGTGAAGAACGCTCAACTCATGCAAATCAATCCAACTCCCTGATTAGATCATTGGAGTGCTAGGAGGATCTATTTTGTTGAGATCCACCCGACTGAGTTCATCCAGAAAAAAATCTCCAACACCTTGGAAAATAACATACAATTGTGATCCGGATAATTGATCGGGGTGGATTAAAATCACCCATTGGTTGAAGCGTTCAAAAAAATAGAGTCCTAGGCTTAAGATCAAAATCCATTTGGCAGCTCCAAAAGCTGCTCCAGCCAATCGGTTCAACAATCCTAAGGCAATCCATTTGAGTAATTTCGTAATCACTTTTCCTACCAGCGTAATCAGGTATACAGCTAAAACAAACAGGACAAAGAAAGAGATCCAGCTGTGCCATTCTTGAGGGATATCGATCCATGACGTCAAAAGTGGGGTTAAGACACCACTAAAACTCCGGGCAGCCCAATAGCCTCCAAAAAGAGCGACTATAGCAGTGAGCTCCCGGACAAGGCCTTTTCGGAAGCCTTGGAAAGCTCCTAAAGCTACGATGCCCCCTAAAACAATATCGATAGGATTCATGGCTGCAAGTTAACCTAAAATATAGAGGGTGTCAATTGTTCTCTCGCCCCCAAAAAACTATCTTTAGACCATGATAGAAAAGCCATCAAAGGATCTTGAACTTAAAGAATACTGGGATGTATTGGTGAGTCGTTTGACGGAAAAGTTTTCAGATGCGGATGCTCTTAATGTGGAGGGGATCCTTTATTTGGTTGGTCTTCAGGAATTAGGAAAATTTGAAGGGAAGTTTAAAAAAGACGATAATGTAAATCTGATGCATGTGGGGATATGCACGGTTTTGGAACCCTATGGACATTATCGATTTACGCACCACGACGAGGAAGGCTGGCCCCATTTTGAATTGATAAAACCCCTGCCCAATCTCAAGCCGGGCGAACAAGCCATCTTGATGAAACAAGCTTTGGTAGATTACTTTAAAGCTCGGGGTTTCTATGACGCTTAGTTTGTTTATTTTTGCCCCATGATCGAAGATGTGAAATCCCATTTAGCGGAAGTCGAGGCCTTTTCAGCACAAGATGCCGAAGCCATTGAAAACTTCCGTATCCGATATGCCGGAAAAAAAGGAATATTAAATGATTTTTTTGCCGCATTCCGAGAAGTTCCTCCAGCAGATAAAAAAGCCTTTGGGCAAGTACTCAACGAACTCAAGCAAGCCGTCCAAGATAAGGTAGAAACCCTAAAGCAAGGACAGCAATCGGCTTCTACCAATAATTCCCTGGATTGGTCACGTCCAGGATTTCCGCAACAAATCGGTGCTCGACACCCCATAAGTCTCATTAAAAATCGGATCATCGATATCTTTACACAGATTGGCTTTAGCCTTTCTGAAGGTCCCGAAATTGAGGACGACTGGCATAACTTTACGGCGCTGAATCTTCCGGAATATCATCCGGCTCGAGATATGCAGGATACTTTTTTTATCCAAACACAACCCGATATTTTACTGCGGACCCATACCTCATCAGTACAGGTGCGTTATATGGAAAATAACGAGCCTCCTATTCGTATTCTTTCTCCAGGGCGTGTATTTCGAAACGAAGCCATCTCGGCTCGTTCGCATTGTATATTTCACCAAGTAGAAGGCTTATATATCGACAAAAATGTATCCTTTGCAGATCTGAAGCAGGTGCTGATGTACTTTACCAAAGCTCTCTTCGGTAAATCTCAAATACGATTACGCCCCTCCTATTTCCCATTTACAGAACCCAGTGCCGAGGTCGATATTTATTGGGGACTGGAAACGGAAACCGATTACCGAATCACCAAGGGTACCGGATGGCTAGAAATCATGGGATGTGGCATGGTGGACCCCAATGTATTACGCAATTGTAATATCGATCCAGAAGAATACTCTGGGTATGCTTTCGGAATGGGAATAGAACGGATTGCGATGCTCATCTACCAGATTGGAGACATCCGATTGCTTTTCGAAAATGATTTTCGTTTTTTAAAGCAATTCAAAGCCACCCGTTAAGCCAGGCTTATCCCAACCAAGTACTCCAAGGGATTCTACTCAATAGTAATACGAGTCCGATGGCGTAAAAAGTTCCAATTCTAAAGAATTTTTTAGAGTCTTCTGCTACCCGTTTGTGTAAGGACCATCCGAGTGTGATAAACACAAGAGCCAATATATTAATGGTGGGATGTTCAACCAAATAGAGACGTGTTTGAGCGTCTTTCATTACAGCTCCCATACCTTGACTCCACTGGTCGAACCAAGGAGAAACAAAATATAAAATCAGACCAATTAGGAGTTGAATGTGGGAAACAATCAATCCAAAAAGTCCTGCTCTAAAGTCGGAGACTCCAAAAGTTTTTTTGGTAAAAAAACCAATGAGGCTTCTGAGGGTAGCTAGGGTTAAAATGATTAAGACAATATATGCCCAGTAAGAGTGAACGGTTTTGAGTATAGCGTACATAGCAGTAGTGATTTAAATATCAAATGAAATTCCTTGTGCCAAAGGTAAATCATTTGAAAAGTTAATAGTATTGGTTTGGCGTCTCATATAGGCTTTCCATGCATCTGAGCCACTTTCGCGCCCTCCACCGGTTTCCTTTTCGCCTCCAAAAGCGCCGCCAATTTCAGCTCCTGAAGTACCTATATTAATATTTGCAATTCCGCAATCGCTACCCCAATGGGATAAAAAGCGTTCGGATTCTTGCAGGTTTTGACTCATCAGTGCAGAAGAAAGTCCTTGCCGAACTTCGTTTTGAAGTGCAATAGCATTTTCCACTTCTCCTGTGTATTGGACAACATACAAAATGGGCGCAAATGTTTCTTTTTGAAGCATCGGATGTGAAGGATCTACAGCGGCTATGGCCGGTTGAACATAACATCCTCCGGGATAGTTGTCCCCTTTGAGGACAGCTCCAGGAACAATCCATTCTGCCCCATGAGCTTCAATTGCTGAAAGGGCTTCGGTATACTGGTTTACGGCATCTAAGTCAATTAGGGGCCCCACATGATTGTTTTCATCCAATGGATTCCCGATGCGTAACTGAGCATAAGATTTTTGTAAGCGCGAAACGACTTCTGCATAATTTTTTTGGTGCACGATAAGCCTGCGTGTACTTGTACATCTTTGACCACAGGTACCTACCGCTCCAAAAACGGCTGCTCTTAGAGCAATATTGAGATCCGCATGTTCAGAAATGATTAAGGCATTATTGCCTCCCAGTTCCAATAAGCTTTTCCCCAATCGTGCCCCTACCGTAGCGGCAACTGATTTTCCCATATGTGTCGAACCTGTTGCCGACACGAGTGGGATACGTTGGTCTTCGGCTATCCATTGTCCCACGGCGGCATCTCCATTGATCAGACAAGAAATCCCTTCAGGAAGTCCATTTTCGTGTAATACTTCTCCGATCAGTTTTTGACAAGCAATACTGCAAAGAGGAGCTTTTTCACTTGGTTTCCAGAGGGTAACATTGCCACAAACCCAAGCAATTGCCACATTCCAACTCCAAACAGCCACTGGGAAGTTAAAGGCAGAAATGACGCCTACCACTCCCAAGGGATGATATTGCTCATACATACGATGATGAGGTCTTTCGGAATGCATCGTAAAACCGTGCAATTGACGGGAAAGTCCGGTAGCGAAATCACAGATATCAATCATTTCTTGGACTTCACCCAACCCTTCTTGGAGGGATTTCCCCATTTCCAAAGAGACCAATTGCCCCAGGTCTGATTTGTACTGCCGGAGTTTGTCTCCAAATTGTCGGACCAACTCTCCCCGTTTAGGGGCAGGCAGTTGACGAAACTCTATAAAGGCAACTTCCATGGCATCCTGAAGATATTCATAGTCTTCAACTGTCCCGGTAGTGACCGATCCTAGTTTTGTCCCATCGATAGGGGAATAGGATTCTAGGAGATCTCCGGAACCAAACCAATGACTTCCTGTACTACAGCCCAAAGATTGTTTTTGAATCCCCAGACGTTCTAAAATGAGCGGCAATTCCTTTTTGTCCATAGCCTTTTCTTGATCCTTAAAAATAAATCTTTCTGCTGGATTTTTTTTAATTTCAGTATATGAATAATACCATCTGTATACGATTACTGCTTTGCCTCTTTACGGGTTCTTTGGTAAGTGCTCAAGAGCCGACCAAACCTCCTATAGCAATTGCCATCCATGGTGGGGCAGGAACCATACTCAAAAAAAACATGACTCCAGAAAAAGAACAATCCATAAGGGAGGTTCTAAGCTCAGCTATACATGCGGGATATGAGCTTCTACAGCAAGGCGGGAGCAGTCAAGAAGCAGTTGTTGCTGCGATCCATGTGATGGAAGATTCTCCCTTGTTTAATGCTGGGAAGGGAGCTGTACTCAACGCACTAGGGGAAGTGGAATTGGACGCGTCATTTATGGAAGGAAAAAACAGAAATGCAGGAGCTGTGGCAGGGGTTCGACATGTGCGTAATCCTATCGATGCTGCAGTGGCAGTGATGGAATCTTCACCGCATGTGATGTTGGTAGGGGCTGGTGCAGATTCGTTTGCTCAAGCACAGGGATTGACCGCTGTAGAACAAGAATATTTTATAACTCCTGCAAGACAAAAATCTCTTAAACGGCTCCAATCAAAATTGAATAAAGCTCAGGCTGCTCTTACCGCAGAAGAGGATTTATTTATCCGGCAGCAGCGTTATGGGACTGTGGGCTGTGTAGCTTTGGATCGTGCTGGTAATCTTGCTGCGGGAACCTCCACCGGTGGAATGACCAATAAGCAATGGAATAGAGTCGGAGATGCTCCCATTATTGGAGCAGGAACCTATGCCGATAACGCCAGTTGTGCCATCTCTGCTACGGGTTGGGGCGAATACTTTATCCGAAATGTAGTCGCCTATGATATTGCTGCTCAAATGATGTACGGAGGTCGCAGTTTGGCAGATGCCGCTCAGCACAGTATACACCAAAGGGTCGCTCCCTTGGGTGGAGACGGAGGGATCATTGGTTTAGATGCATCTGGACAAATTACTATGGAAATGAATACCCCTGGGATGTATAGGGCTTCGATTGATATAAACGGAACTTTAGAAGTAAAAATTTATGCAGACGAATAATGCCCAGTATGTAGTTGTATTTACGAGTATTTTAAATCCGGATGCAGAAGCATACCACCAATGGGGGAAACAAATGGAAAGCTTGGTAGTTCAGCAACCGGGCTATATTTCTCACAAGAGTTTTAGAAATCCCGAAGGTCTAGGAGTTACTTTGAGCTACTGGGAAAGTTTGGAAGCTATACGATTTTGGCACACCAATACCCAACATCAACAGGCGCAAGCCTATGGGAAGAAAGAAGCTTATTTGGAGTATACGATTGAGGTATGCGAAATTAAAAGAGCCTATAGTTTCCCCAACTAAGACTTACATTTGAGAATTATAATAGGCGGGATTCCCCGTAACTTCATCCCCCAGCCATTCGGGTTTAGGAAAGTTTTGATTGGCACTTTGAAGTTCTATTTCTGCTATAACTAATCCTTGCTGTTTGCCGTGAAATTCATCAACTTCGAAAACAAAGCCTTGGTAGTTGACCCAATAGCGGGTTTTATCTAATGGCTCCGGCAGACAAAGGTCCATCAGCGCCATGGCATCGTGAAGCGGAATAGATTTTTCCCACTCCAAGCGTTCTTTTCCATCGGCACTCGAAGGGCCTTTGATCGTTATTAAGCCTTGATTTTCGGTAATTCGTATCCGTACGGTTCGTCCTGGGTCTTTGCTTAAATACCCTTGCTTCAAACGGCTTTTCTTGTGGGCTTCACCCTTAAATTGATCGGATTTCAACAAAAATTTCCGTTCGATTTCAATATTCATATTTCCCATATCCGCAATTTGATTTTCTTTTCAAAATAAGCATTTTGTACATTTCTGAAGAATTCCAAACCTTTTAAAAATTCATGGAGGTCTATCCTTTCGATACAGAGCGTAAAATTATTCATGTGGATATGGATGCTTATTTCGCTTCTGTGGCTCAATTGGATGACCCTAGCTTACGGGGAAAGGCCATTGCTGTTGGTGGCAGTAGCGAACGTGGCGTAGTTGCAGCGGCCAGTTATGAAGCCCGAAAGTATGGCGTTCGGAGCGCTATGAGTGGAGTTTTAGCAAAGAAACTTTGCCCGCACCTTATTTTTGTCCGCCATGATTTTGAACGCTATAAAGAAATTTCACAACAGATACGAGCGATTTTTTTTGAGTATACCGATTTAGTGGAACCCTTATCCCTCGACGAGGCTTATTTAGATGTAACCCACAACAAAAAAGGATTACCCTCAGCTACACTTTTAGCGAAAGAAATTCGACATCGAATTTACAAGGAATTAGGTTTAACCGCTTCAGCAGGGATTTCTATTAATAAGTTCATTGCTAAAGTGGCTTCGGATGTACATAAACCCAACGGCCAAAAAACCGTGGGGCCAGCTGAGGTTTTATCTTTTTTAGAAGCCTTGGAGATTAAGCGTTTTTATGGGGTAGGGGCCAAAACGAGGGAAAAAATGTATCAACTAGGGATTTTTACTGGGGCTGATTTAAAAAAGCATACGGCCGAATTTCTAACCGAACATTTCGGAAAATCAGGGAACTATTTTTACAAGGCTGTTAGAGGAATTCACAGCAGTCCGGTAAAAACAGAGCGCATTCCAAAATCTGTGGGTGCTGAGCGTACCTTTGAACAAAATTATAGTAGTACAATATATCTGGAAGACAAGCTCGATGAGGTTTTAGAAAGTCTTTTTAAGCGTTTAGAGCGCCACCCACAAGCAGCAAAAACGATTACCTTAAAACTCAAATACAGTGATTTCAGTATACAGACACGTAGTCGGACTTTACCCTATTATATTTCGGATAAAGCGCTAATCCACGACCAAGCTCTATCCTTGCTCCATCAAGAAAAACTCAAAGATTCGGTTCGCCTTTTAGGCGTTAGTCTATCGAATTTTAAATCGTCTGAACCACAAAAAAGTCAAGAGTCTAGTCAAGACTTAAACGATACTCAACTGCAATTTCCGTTTTAGATTACGGATACCCGTAGGGTATTGACCATTCCTTTTTCTTGAATAGGCATTGCGGCAAGATTAACGATCATATCTCCAGATTCAACAAAACCTTTTTCAAAAGCGATTTGATTCACTTCTTCAACCGTCTTATCGGTGCTTACCAAATTGTCGTAGTAAAAAGCTTTTACCCCCCAGAGCAGATTCAGTTGGGTCAATATTTTTTTATTGGAAGTAAATACCAAGACATGCGCAGACGGCCTCCAAGCAGAAATTTGAAAAGCGGTATAACCACTATTGGTCAAGGTACTAATGGCATGCGCTTGGATATCATTGGCTATATGAGCTGCATGATAACATATGGACTTAGTAACAAATCGATTCGTACGAATAGTCGGCGGGGATTGTGGTACCTGAATGAGGACAGATTCTTCTACACTTTTAAGAATATTACTCATGGTTTCAATTACCTGGACCGGATATTGTCCTACGGAGGTTTCTCCAGAAAGCATTACGGCATCAGCACCGTCCATAACCGAGTTTGCAACGTCATTGACCTCAGCCCGTGTGGGTGTTAGGCTATCGATCATAGTCTCCATCATCTGTGTGGCAATGATCACTGGAATACGAGCCTTTTTGGCTAAGTGTACCAATTCTTTTTGATGCAGTGGAACTTCGGCCGCTGGAATTTCAACTCCTAGGTCGCCACGAGCCACCATAAGTCCGTCGCTGTAGGCAATAATTTTTTCAATATTTTCTAAGGCTTCCGGTTTTTCAATTTTTGAAATGATCGGAATTTTGGAGCTGCTGTGTTTTTGAATCAATTCTTGTAATTGCTGAACATCTTCAGCATTTCGTACAAAAGAAAGGGCAATCCAATCCACCTCTTGACTGATGGCAAACTCAGCATCTTTAATGTCTTTTTCGGTCAGTGCGGGAAGAGATATATCCGTATTGGGGAGGTTGACTCCTTTTTTGGATTTGAAGGCTCCTCCTTGAATCACTTTGGCCACAACCTCTGTACTGCCATTTGTTGAAACGACTTCAAAAATAAGTTTCCCATCGTCTAGCAAAATTCGTTCCCCTGCTTTAACATCTTTGGGGAAATTTTGGTAGTTCATGTAGGCTTTTTCCGCATTGCCCACAAACGGACTTTCGGTCGAAAAAGTCACTTGGTCTCCAGGGTTTACAAAAGTTCCTTCTTCCATTACCCCCACTCGGAGTTTAGGACCCTGTAGATCTGCTAAGATAGAGGTGTGGTAGTTGAGTTTGGCATTCAGTTCTCGAATGGTCTGGATTCGTTCTTGCACATCCGAGTAATCGGCATGTGAAAAGTTGATTCGAAAGACATCAACTCCTTGGAGCATCATTTGTTCAATTACACTTGCATCGGAGCAGGCAGGCCCTAGTGTAGCTACAATTTTGGTTTTCTTTCTGTTTTTCATGGTTTCGTTAGTCGGTTTTCTTCGAATTTGTGAGCGGACATAAGTCAGTAGGTCCAAACAAAGTTGAACAGCTCTCGATGTTTTGAGTTCTCAATCACTTGACTCATCTCGATGGCTGCAATGTTCTGAAAAGCGGTCAAAAATCTTGATGTTTGATCCCAATCCTCCTGCACAATGAAGAAATCTATCATTTCAAATTCTGGAATTAAAGATACTTTTTTTGAGGGGCTTAACTCAAATAAGTTTAAAGAATTTTTGACGGTATTATCTTCTACCCAACAATGATTAGCTAGGATATGGCAGCGAATATCCCTAGTAGTATCTTCCCACTCGAAGTGTGAGAATACAGCCTTTTCTGCTATCTGAATATCTTTTTGCTTTCTGCGGAAAACAGCATCCATTTTTTGGTTCAGTTGATATGCCAACTGATGCGGCTCCATACTTGTTCGAATTCCAATAGGGAAGATGTCATTCTCCTGAAAATCCTCTAGGCTATATTCCAAAACTTATGGATTTATAAGTTCCTCTACGGTCAGTTTTAGTGCGTATACCGCTCTTCGGGCTGCTTTTTCTTCAGCTTTCTTTTTCGAAATTTCTCGAGCCTTAACAATTACTTTTTTGTTGAGAATAATCTTTGAAAAATAATTGATGTCTCGTTCCAAGCCTTGGTCGGTTTCGGTCTGGAATTTGATGCGGTGTTTGTTTTTTTGGGCCCACTCAATTAATGCGCCCTTATAACTCAGAATCACACCATCCAGGGTATCTAAGTCGAAGTTTGAAGCTACAATTTTATCCAGAACAAACGCCTTACATTGCTTAAATCCTTGATCTACAAATACAGCTCCTACCAAGGCCTCTAAAAGGTTTCCATGGATGTTTTCTCCAAACTGGTTTTTATTGGAGTTTGAAGAAGCCATTTGTAAAAGTTCAAATTTTTTACCGATAGAATTTAGACTTTCACGACTCACAATTTTTGAGCGTAATTTGGTAAGATCGCCTTCGGTTGCTTTGGGGAAATAGTCGAATAATTGTTCCGAGATAATCATCCCCAGCAAAGCGTCTCCTAAGAACTCAAGTCGTTCATAGTTCATGAGGTTTCCCTCTTCATCTTTTCGATTGCAAGAACTGTGGGTTAGCGCTTTTACAAAAACGGCTGTGTCTTTAGGTTTAAAGCCAAGTAGTTCTGAAAGTCGAGGGTCGAGTTCGGCTAAATCTTTGTTCCGTTGCGATGTAAGAATGTAGCCAAAAACCTTCAAAAGCTCTTATATTTTTTTAAATATCAAGCATGCATTATGTCCTCCAAATCCAAAAGTATTGGAAAGAGCTGCATTTACGATTCTTTTCTGAGGCTTATTGAATGTAAAGTTTAGCCCTGAATCGATCTGATCGTCGTCCGTAAAGTGATTAATGGTTGGAGGAACCACATCATTTTTGACAGCCAAAACAGAGGCGATAGCTTCTACAGCTCCTGCAGCACCTAACAGGTGACCCGTCATGGATTTCGTAGAATTGATGTTGATATTGTAAGCGTGTTCTCCGAAAACGTCCGTAATTGCTTTCGACTCAGCAATGTCACCCAAGGGTGTCGATGTCCCGTGCATATTGATCGCGTCAATAGATTCGGGTGCTAACTGTGCATCTCTTAAGCAATTTTCCATGACTTTTCGAGCTCCTAAACCATCGGGGTGTGGAGCAGTCATATGGTGCGCATCGGCAGATAGTCCGCCACCTACCAGCTCGGCGTAAATCTTAGCACCACGAGCTTTGGCATGTTCGTATTCTTCTAAAACAAGAGTTCCCGAACCTTCACCCAAAACAAATCCATCACGGTCTTTGTCAAAGGGTCTCGATGCAGTTTGTGGGTCGTCGTTTCGGGTAGAAAGGGCATGCATGGCATTAAATCCGGCGATTCCAGCCTGAGTTACCCCAGCTTCAGATCCACCAGAGATCATAATATCTGCATATCCCAGTCGGATATAATTTAAAGAATCTATAAGTGCATTGGATGCAGAAGCACAAGCAGAAACAGTTGCAAAATTGGGTCCTCTAAAACCGTATTTAATTGAAATCATCCCAGGAGCGATATCTGCAATAAGCTTAGGGATAAAAAAGGGATTAAAACGGGGGGTACCATTTCCGGCAGCAAAGTTGAGAACTTCGTCTTCAAAAGTTTGTAAACCACCAACTCCAGATCCCCATAT
>WTJH01000059.1:17855-26532 GCA_011524915.1 Flavobacteriales bacterium
TTTCCAATAGGAGTAAGGGCCCCCAATCCGGTAATAACTACACGTCTTGGATTCATTGAGCCTTCTTATTTAGCTTGTTCAATATACTGAATGGCTTGTCCTACAGTAGCAATGTTCTCGGCTTGATCATCAGGAATCTGGATATCAAATTCTTTTTCAAATTCCATAATAAGTTCCACTGTGTCTAGTGAATCAGCGCCAAGGTCGTTAGTAAAGCTTGCATCAGCAACAACTTCGTTTTCGTCTACTCCAAGTTTGTCAACGATGATTGCTTTTACTCGAGATGAAATGTCTGACATGATTTATAGGTTTAAATTAAATCTGTGCACAAAAATAGTAAACTTTGTATAAAGTGAATTTACTAACCCAATATATAACATTAATTTTGTCTGACATCCAAGTCCAGTTTTGATTGTTGATATATACCTGTGAAGATGACCCAACGTATTGTTCTGTTTGCCTCGGGTAGTGGTAGTAATGCTGCTCGAATAGCCGATTATTTCGAAGCAGTAGAAGGAGTAGAAATTGTCGCTCTTTTTTCCAATCGAAAAAAAGCGGCTGTTTTGGAACGTCCTCAGTTTAAAGAAGTTCCTACAGTTGTTTTTAACAAAGTTTACTTTAATAGTTCAGCTTTTGTACAGGCGCTCGAAGGATTTCAGCCCGATTTGATCGTTTTAGCTGGATTTCTTTGGAAGCTGCCCCCGCTTTTGGTTTCAAAATTCCCACAAAAAATAATCAATATACACCCCTCATTATTGCCGAAATACGGAGGCAAGGGGATGTATGGAATGCATGTACATCAGGCAGTCTACAAAAAAAAGGAAACAGAAACAGGAATCAGTATTCACTATGTAAATGAACATTACGATGAGGGGCAATTGATTTTTCAGGCCAAAACGGCTTTAACTACTGAGGATACCCCGGAAAGTATCGCACAAAAAATTCATAGTCTCGAGCATGAGCACTTTCCAAAGGTCATAGCCCAATTGCTTCGTTAATGGATCCCGATATCATACTTTATACAGATGGTTCTGCTTTGGGAAATCCCGGTCCAGGAGGCTATGGGCTTATTTTGGAATGGGTCGGAAAAAACTACATCAAAGAAGTTTCGGAAGGATTTAGACATACGACCAACAATCGGATGGAGCTTCTTGCTGTCATCGTAGGTTTAGAGCTTCTCAAACAAAAACCCTTGAATGTATTGGTTGTGTCCGATTCTAAATACGTCGTCGATGCCGTTTCAAAAAATTGGGTGACTACTTGGCAAAAGAAAAACTTTAAAGACAAAAAAAATCCAGATTTGTGGAAACGATACCTCAAAATTTCCAAAGAACATCGGGTGCAAATGCAATGGGTTAAAGGCCACAATGAACATCCTCAAAACGAGCGTTGCGACGCTTTGGCTGTTCAGGCGGCCAAAGGAGCTTCATTAGCGGTAGATATAAATTATGAAGCTGTTAATCCTCGAAAATAAATGGCTGTTGAGGTGGGCAAAAACTTTGTTAAATTTGCACTATGGATAAGAAATTATTGATCGTAGGTGTATCTGCCTATGATGCTATTCAGTCTCCCTTCGGAAAAGTGGATCGAATTCTTGGAGGATCGGGAGTTTATAGTGCCTTAGCCGCTAGTTATTTTCAGCAACAAACGGGTTTGGTATCTATCGTTGGGGACGATTTTGAGGCTACAGACCTTGAACTTCTTAAAAATCATCAAATCAATCTCGAGGGAATGGATCAGGTTCCGGGGGCAAAAACCTTTTTCTGGAGCGGCGAGTATCACAACGATCTCAATACGCGTACTACCTTGGATACCCAGTTGAATGTCTTGACACAATTTGAACCTAAGGTGCCGGAATCCTATCGGGATGCGGATATTGTTTTTCTAGCCAATCTGCATCCAGCCCTACAATGTCAGACCTTGGACCAAATGCATAAGCGCCCCGACCTTGTGATCATGGATACTATGAATTTTTGGATTGATAACAGTTGGGACGAACTTATGGTGGCTCTTAAACGCGTCGATGTCTTATCCATTAACGACGAAGAAGCTCGACAAATCACAGGTGAATATTCTTTGGTTGAGGCAGCGCGTAAAATTCAAGCCCTTGGTCCCAAATATGTGATCATCAAAAAAGGGGAACACGGTGCTTTACTTTTTCAGGGAGAACATGTTTTTGCAGCACCTGCTCTGCCTTTAAAAGAAGTTTTGGATCCTACGGGAGCGGGCGATTCTTTTGCTGGAGGGTTTGCCGGTTATTTGGCTGCTCAAAAATCCATTGGATTTGAACAATTGAAAACAGCCATCATCTATGGTTCTGCATTAGCTTCCTTTACTGTCGAGGCTTTCGGACCAGAACGTCTCCTAAACATCAAGCCTGAAGAACTGAGTTCTCGCTTACAGACTTTTCGACAATTAACCCAATTTGATATTACGCTTCATCCGGAGGCTAACGCTACAACTACATGAGTGACGCTATAAAACACGAATGCGGCATTGCACTTCTGCATTTAAAAAAGCCTTTAGCATACTACAAGGAAAAATACGGAACAGCCCTATTTGGGATCAATAAGATGTATTTGATGATGGAAAAACAGCACAACCGTGGTCAGGACGGGGCTGGTTTTGCAAGTATTAAATTCGATATGGATCCGGGGCAGCGATACATCAGTCGTGTTCGTTCCAATGCCGCTCAGCCGATTCAGGACATCTTTAGTCAGATTACCCAACGGATCCAACAACAAACCACTGAAAAGCCAGAATTATTGGACCAGCCTGAAGATCTAAAGCATGAGGTTCCCTATGTAGGGGAATTGATGTTGGGGCATGTCCGATATGGAACCTTTGGTAAAAATTCTATTGAAAGTGTTCATCCATTTCTACGACAAAACAATTGGATGCATCGCAATTTGATTGTGGCAGGGAACTTTAATATGACCAACGTACAGGAGCTTTTTGAAAATCTAGTGCAGTTGGGGCAGCATCCTAAAGAAATGGCAGACACCATCACGGTGATGGAAAAAATTGGTCATTTTTTGGATGATTCGGTTTCTAAAGTCTATAAAAAATTAAAAGAGGAAGGTTATTCCAAAGCGGAGGCTTCCCCCCAAATTGCTGAACGCCTAAAGGTCAGTAAAATATTGAAACGAGCTGCCAAGAACTGGGATGGAGGCTATGCTATGGCCGGTTTAATTGGACATGGAGATTCCTTTGTTTTACGAGACCCATCCGGAATTCGCCCCGTATTTTTTATTGATAACGACGAATTTGTTGCGGTCGCTTCTGAGCGTCCCGTTCTTCAAACGGCCTTTAATTTACCCATAGATCAGATTCAGGAATTGCCCCCAGGGCATGCCATAATCACTAAGAAAAAGGGAGAGGTTGCCATCAAAAGTATTTTAAAAGCCAGAGAACAAAAATCTTGTTCTTTTGAGCGGATCTACTTTTCCAGAGGGAGTGATGCCGATATTTACAAAGAGCGTAAACAGTTGGGAGCAACCCTTTTCCCGCAGGTCTATAATGCCATTGGGGGAGATTTGGAGCGTACCGTCTTTTCATTTATACCCAACACCGCTGAAACTTCCTTTTTTGGACTTTACGAAAGCGCACAAGAATACCTTAAAAAGCAGATTCAGAAGGCCTTAGATCAAAGTCCTCCGGATGTTTCTAAAGCCCAAGCATTGTTGGATGTGCATCCCAGAATGGAGAAGATAGCCATCAAAGATGCCAAACTAAGAACATTTATCACTGAGGATAGCAGCCGCGACGATCTCGTAGCACACGTATATGACGTGACCTATGGAGTCATCCAACCCGAAGATCATCTGGTCATCATTGACGATAGTATTGTGCGCGGTACCACTCTTAAGAAAAGTATCCTAAAGATGTTGGATCGATTGGGTCCAAAACAGATCATAGTGGTTTCAAGTGCACCACAAATTCGATATCCCGACTGTTATGGTATTGATATGGCTCGTTTAGGAGATTTTGTAGCTTTTCGTGCTGCCCTAAGTCTACACAAAAAGCAGGGGACTTACGATGCAGTAACTCAAGAGGTCTATCAGAAGTGTTTAACAAGTGTGGATGAAGCCCGAGAAACGGTTGTCAACCATGTAAAACAAATCTACGATCCATTTACGGATGAAGAGCTTTCAAAAGAGATTGGCTTGTTGTTGAGCGGTACCGAAATCAAAAGCCCCGTTCAGATAATTTATCAAAAGGTCTCCGGATTGCATCAAGCGTGTCCCGGGCATACAGGGGATTGGTACTTTACTGGAGATTACCCTACGCCCGGTGGTAATCAGGTAGTTAACCGAGCATTTATTCACTTTTATGAGGGAAAACAATCTCGAGCGTATTAACCGATAATCTAAAAAAAATGCCGTTTATCGATAATTGAATAGAGATAAGCGGCTTTAGTGCATCTTTACAAAACCAGAACATAAGTAGGTTAAGTTCATGGTAAGATTTGGGGCAAAAGGAGGAATTTATTCCTCCTTTTTTTTTGCTTAATACCGAGCTGCTACCTTAGCCCAGTCCACCACATTAAAGAATGCTTCAATATAGTCTGGACGTCGATTTTGATAGTTTAGATAATAGGCGTGTTCCCATACATCCAGTCCTAGAATCGGAGTACCACCGCATCCCACTTCGGGCATCAACGGATTATCTTGGTTGGGAGTAGCACAAATTTCTAATTTCCCGTCGTCTTTTTTACAGAGCCATGCCCATCCGGAACCGAATTGAGTGGCAGCTGCATTGGCGAATTCTGTCTTAAAAGCGTCAAAAGATCCAAAATCACGATCAATGGCAGCCGCTAGATCTCCACTGGGAGAGCCTCCAGCATTGGGCCCCATAATGTCCCAAAAAAGGCAGTGGTTAAAATAACCGCCTCCATTATTACGTACGGCAGCATTGCTCATATCCAAATGCTCTAAGATGGATTCGATACTTTGCGATTCCAAGGCAGTTCCTTCAATAGCAGCATTGAGTTTTGCCGTGTAACCGGCATGATGTTTTCCATGGTGTATTTCCATAGTTCGGGCATCGATGTGAGGTTCTAACGCATCGTACCCATAGGCGAGTTGTGGTAATTCAAAAGCCATAACAGATTATTTTTTTGGTTGTTAACAAAGGTAATTTAAAATGAGCTGGTGTGTAGTGCACTCCAAAAGATATTTTTTAATATTGACTTATGGAAGCTGCTTTTCAAATCATCAATGCTGCCGCTGGATCGGGAAAAACATTTACCCTTGTTCGCCAGTACCTTAAACAGCTTCTCAGCCTCCCAGACCCCTATGCGTTTGAATCTTTTTTGGCATTAACCTTTACCAATAAAGCCGTCCATGAAATGAAAGAGCGTTTGCTTTTTCATTTACATCAACTTTCTCTAGAGACGCCAAAAGAGACCGCTATGCGGGATTATCTTATTGAGGATACGGGACTCACCGCCCAGCAAATTCAAAAGAAATCTGTTGTTCTCCTCGGGTATATATTGCACCACTACAGTCGTTTTGATGTCATTACTTTAGATGGATTTACACATCGGATCATCCGAACATTTGCAGCCGATCTAAAGCTGCCTCCTCAATTTGAACTCGTACTGGACAGCAACTCATTTTTAGACGAATTGGTGGACGATTTGATCCAAAATATCGGAGCGGATTCTCAACTCACTAAAATACTTTTAGAATTTTCTCAGATAAAGCTAGAAGAGGGTAAAAGCGGATCCATTGAACTAGACTTGAAGTCGTTTGCCAAGGTTTTGGTTCGTGAAAATGACCTACAAGCTTTTCGAGCGTTAATGGATATGCCCCGAGAGCAAGTAGAAGCTGATCTTAAAGCCCTAAAAGCCCTTCGAAAGAACAGCAAAACCCGGATTTTAGAAACAGCTGAAGCCCTAGAGAGCTATTTTAAAAGTTTCGGTTTAGAGACCGAAGATTTTTATAGGGGAGAACCCTATAAAACCCTTTTGAAAATTAAGCAAGGAAGTTTTAATGGGTTTGGGAAAACCATTCAAAAGCAACGGCTCGGAGAGCTTCCTTTTGTAAAAGAAAAAAACAGTCAAAACAAAAATATTGCTCAAGAGACTTTTCAGCCGCATGTGGCCGAAGAATTAGGACTGATAGAAAAACATTGGCTCAATATGCGCTTGAGCAGTCGTATTTTACAAAGTATCGTTCCCATGATGTTGTTGCAGCAAATGGAAGTTCGCTTTCAGCAAAAGCAACAAAAGGAACAAAAATTAGTACTGGCACGACTCAATGCACTGATAGCAAAGATAGTCGCAGAGCAACCCACACCCTATATTTATGAACGCTTGGGAGTTCGGTACCGACACTTTTTTTTGGATGAATTTCAGGATACCTCAGCCTTGCAGTGGTACAATTTGACCCCTTTAATTGAAAATAGTTTAAGCAGCCAAGAGGAATCACAAGCTCCTGCCTCTGTTTTTTTGGTGGGCGACCCCAAACAGGCCATTTATCGATGGCGCGGAGGTCATGTAGATCAGTATTTGAAATTATTAGGTCAAGATCAATTTGGATTCTCTCCTTTGGAGACCAGCAATCTCCAAAGCAATTTTCGTTCACAGCAAACCATTGTAGATTTCAATAACACGCTGTTCTCTTATCTGAGCAAACATCTCAAGGAAGCTTCGTTTAAAGAGATCTATCAGCAAACAGTTCGTCAGGAAGTCATTCATAAGGCTGAGGGATATGTACAAGTAGATCGGTATGAAAAACTCAAAGACAAGTCAGAAAACGATCAACAGATTCTAGAATGGACCAAGAGCGTTTTAGATCTTTTAGCGGAAAAAAAGACGGCTTTAGGCGATGTAGCGATTTTGGTACGCAACAACTCCCAAGCGCAACAATTGGGAGAATTTTTAACCGATCAGGCGATTAGAGTCCAGTCTGCAGAGTCTTTAATCCTAGGGAAAAATCCCATTGCCTTAGGGCTTAAGGCACTCCTGGAGTGGACTCTTGATCCTAAAAATAAAAGTGCTCAACTTCAATTTTTGGAACAACTATGGAATCTTAACCATCGAGAAAAAATAAGCTATCACAACTTTGTGGCACCTCTAGTAGAGGGGAAGTCTTTAGCGCAAGGATTTTTAGCGCTTCGTAGCCTTTGGGGATACAACTTTGAAATGAGTTATTTCGAAAAGGCAGCCCTCTATGAAGCCCTGATATATGCAGCGGAAATATTTTTCCCTCAGTTGACCCAAGAAAGTGGAATGTTGGTGTTTTTACAAGAAATACACCAGTTTACTCAAAAGAATCAGGCTTCCAAGCTGGCGTTTATCGACTATTGGCAAGAACAAGCCGATCGCATTTATATACCCGGCGAAAAGTCCAATGATGCCGTTCAAATCATGACTTTTCACAAAGCTAAGGGCTTGCAGTTTTCGGCTGTGATCCTTCCGTATTTAGATGAAAAAATTAATCATTCCAAAGATCGAGTATGGTATCCTATTCCAGATTCTATTTCGCTTCAACTTCCGTTTTCTTGGATGTCCTTAAATTCTAAGTTGTCTGAACTAGGAGAGATCGGAGCCGCCTTATGGGAACAGCACGAAAGAGAAAGTCAATTCGACGCTTTAAATCTATTTTATGTTGGGTGTACCCGTGCAGAACAAGCCTTATTTCTTCATGTACCGTCCATCCAGGGTGATCCACATGAGAATACAGCTTTTGGAATCAATGCTTTTTTAGACCAGTGTACTGCTGATACCCAGCAGCAAGAACAATGGTCTTGGGGGAAATTAGCTCTTCAGTCCCCTAAGAAAGAAAGCCGCCAAGAGTTGGAAACAACCGCTTTTCGGATAAGTCATGAGTGGCGTTCAAAACTTTTGGTAGCTCCCCTAGACATAGGAGCTCCTTCGGATGCCCAAAATTATGGGGTTTTGGTTCATGATCTGATGGGTAAGATTAAGGATCTAACAGATGTTGACGCGGTTTTGGAGGAGGCTCAGGAGCAGTTTCAATGGGATGCCGATATGTATAAACTCTTGCAAAAACAGCTATCGGATATTGTAGAGCACCCTCAATTAGCTCCCTATTTCGATCCTGTGGATCAAGGATTAGTATACAACGAAAAAGATATTTTGATGCCAGATGGCACTCAAATTCGTCCCGATCGATTACAAGAAACACCAAGCGGGTGGGTATTGATGGATTATAAAACCGGAGATAAAAGTAGATCTCATTTGTTGCAAATGGAAACATATGCAGAGGCCATTAGTTCCATGGGGATCCCTTTAAAGCATCGCATCTTGATTTACTGTTCTCCAAATATTGAAGTGATATGGGTTTAAATTCGTTTATAGATACGGCAGTAAAACAAATTTTAAGCAAGGGCCTCCCGCTCGACAAGCTTGCTATAGTAGTTCCCAGTCAGCGTGCCATCCGATATCTTCAAAGGAGTTTAGCAAACCAATTAGAAAAGCCGGCTTTTGCACCTCGTTTTTATCATATTGGGAGTTTTGTGGAATCCCTTTCTTCTTTGCAGCGAACCTCCACCCCATTTCTATTGGTAAAGCTCTATAAAGCCTACCAAGAGGGGCAGCCCTCCGAAACACAAATGCGTTTTGAAGAGTTTCTTTCTTGGGGTCCATCGGTCTTAAAAATGTTTAATGACTTAGACGCTCATCTGGTGGATGTGGATCTATTCTTTA
>WTJH01000127.1:0-4071 GCA_011524915.1 Flavobacteriales bacterium
GGGCATTGGAAGTTCCATACTTCCTCTCATAGGAATCAAGAACGAATTGTTGAATGGTTCGTTGCATATTCATTCTAAAAAGGGTTTACCCATCACGACCCAGTGGCGTGCTGCATGGCTCAAAGACAAGCGACTTACGCCCGTAGCAGAAGCCTATTTGCAATTTTTAAGACAATACAAGCAACAGATTTTAAGTGAACACTTTAATTGGTATCTCAACTTTGTTTGAGTCTATTTTTTTGGGTCATCTCCAAAAAAAAAGGTGTACAGATGTACACCTTTTGTAAACTAGAGGGGGCGACTTAGTTGAAGCTGAATTCTGCACTTCTTTTGGTGGTCGAATCGCTTCCAATGAATGCGGTAAAAGCTCCGGGCTCTGCCATCCACTGTCCTTGACCGTTATAAAATTGTAACAGGCTTTCGTCTATAGAAAAAACAACCGTCTTTGTTTCTCCAGCTTTCAGTTCCACTAATTCAAAGCCTTTAAGCTCACGTACGGGTCGTGTGGCGGAGGCAAAGTGATCTTTGAGGTAGAGTTGAACCACTTCTTTTCCGTTGTATTTTCCGGTATTGGTGATATCTACCTGAGCAGTAATCGTTCCACCTTTTGAAAATTGTGGAGCGCTTAAACGAATATCCGAGTATTCAAAGGAGGTATAGCTAAGTCCAAAACCGAAGGGGTAGAGGGGGCTGTTTTTTTCATCGATATAGTGCGACCAAAAGACACTTCCCGCATCCTCTCCATCGGCACCCGGGCGTCCGGTACTCTTATGATTGTAATACAGCGGCATTTGCCCCACCGAGCGTGGAAAGCTCATGGGGAGTTTTCCGCTGGGATTATAATCCCCATAGAGGACTTGTGCTATGGCGTTTCCGCTCTGGGTTCCGAGTTGCCAGGCCTCTACAATAGCTGGGACATTGGCATCTGCCCAATTCAGCACCAAGGGACGGCCATTCATCAGTACCAAGACGATATTGGAATTGACCGCAGCAACACGTTCTAAAAGTTCTTGTTGGAACCCGGGAAGATCTAGATTTGCGCGAGATCGGGCTTCACCCGATTGAAATCCATATTCTCCTAAAACCATTACCACTACATCTGCGTCTTTTGCCGAAGCTACCGCTTCTTCAATCCCGCTTTTATCGGTGGTATTGATGTCGACCTCCTCATGGAAGCCTGCCGGTACTTTATTGATTAATTTGACTCCTTGCTCATGTGTAATGGTATTGCCAGGGTAGCTTTGAAGTCCTTCTAAAACAGAAACAGCAGAAAAATTCTCTGCGGCAATTCGCCAATTTCCTAGCGGGCTATTTTTATCGGCTGCCAAAGGTCCAATAAGGGCGATCTTTTGTCCCTCTTTTTTAAGGGGAAGTAAATTGTTTTGGTTTTTAAGCAAGACGATAGACTTTTTGGCCATATCCAAAACTCCTGAAACAATCTCCTCAGATCCAGTGACGGCTTGTTCTCTTTTTTCGTCGCAATAGCGATAGGGATCTTCAAAAAGCCCCAATTCGAATTTTACTCGTAATATTCTTCGAACCGCATCGTCGATTTGCTCTTGGGTAACTTTTCCTTCTTGGAGGAGTTCTTTGGCATAGTCGAGGTAGATATAAGACTCCATGTCCATATCCGAACCACCGTTTAAGGCTAATTCTCCTGCATGTTTGCGATCGCGGGCAAACCCATGATCCATCATCTCTCTCAGGGATCCCCAGTCCGAAACAACAAATCCGTCGAAGTTCCAGTCTCCTTTAAGAATCTCTCTTTGGAGATATTTGTCCGCTGTAGCTGGAATTCCATTTAAGTCATTAAAAGAATTCATAAACGTCCGAACACCTGCTGCCGCAGCTGCCTTAAAGGGAGGTAAAACGATATTATGTAGGGTATTGAGGCCGATATCTACAGTGTTGTAGTCGCGCCCAGCTTCTGAAAATCCATAAGCAGCGAAGTGTTTGGCACAGGCGGCTAAGGTATGAGGGGAACTCAGATCTTCTCCCTGAAATCCACGAACACGAGCAGCCGCTACCAGACTTCCCAAATAGGGGTCTTCACCGGCTCCTTCCATCACACGTCCCCAGCGGGCATCCCGAGTGATGTCTACCATAGGGGCAAAAGTCCAGTTGATTCCGGCAGCCGTAGCTTCTTTGGCTCCCAATGCTGCAGAGTGTTGGATGGCCTCTAGGTCCCAACTAGCAGTTTCTGCAAGTGGAATAGGGCTGATGGTTTTATAGCCGTGAATCAAATCAAATCCAATAATTAAAGGGATACCCAAACGGCTTTCTTCTACCGCTAGGCGTTGTACTTCACGTACTTCTTTTACTCCCCGGACATTGAGCATAGAACCCACGCGGCCTGTAGCTAAGTTTTGATATTTATCCGATGTTTCTCCGCCTTGGGGTGGGGGTCCGGTAACGTTCCAAAAACCATTGTATTGGTTCATTTGTCCGATTTTTTCCTCTAAAGTCATTTTTTGGAGGAGGGCTTCTACTTGGTCCTCAACAGGCGTATTCTTTGACTGTGCTACGAGCGAAAAACTCAATAGTGTCAATACACCAAAAGCATACTTCTTCATTGTTCTTAGTTAGTTTTAAAGTCGCCTAATTTAACTTTTTTTCCGCAAATGTTTTTACTATAAATATAGTTAGTCATTATAGGAATGTTTCCCGGTCAAGTGGAGTTTAGAATCCTTGAGAAAGACTTTTAGATGTGGAACGAATCGTTGCTATTAAGGCTTTTAGGTGGTCCAGCGTGGTGGATGGATTCATCAATACCACCCGCAGATATCGTTTGCCATTCATGATACAAGAAGTCAGATAATGTTTTTTATCGTTGATGATCTGGTAGCGCAATTGTTTTTGAAATGCATCCGTTGAATTATCTGCTGT
The DNA here is from genome assembly GCA_011524915.1 of Flavobacteriales bacterium. Classification (GTDB taxonomy): domain Bacteria; phylum Bacteroidota; class Bacteroidia; order Flavobacteriales; family Flavobacteriaceae; genus WTJH01. The sequence goes on from WTJH01000127.1 coordinate 2,887, forward strand.
ATACCGAAAACACAAAATATTACTTTGGGGTGTATAGGGGGTTTCGAAACCATTTTCATTTTGCAGGAATTCATAAAATTCTTGAGTCAATTGAAAGCTATTATCTACATAATGACCAATGGCTTTTTGCCCCTCTAGAGCAAAAGCCCAAAAAAGTTTGGTGCCAAGGGCAGATTTGGTGCATTCAACGGTGTAGGGCATGGAGTCCATCCCCACCACTTCATCGTCGTGAAAAACATAGGAGCCTTTTTGTTGAAAAGCGCCCGCCTGATCTTTAAAATCTCGAAAGAGAACCGCTGTACACAAGGCCGGAACTCGCATCATTTTATGAGCATCCCAAATGATAGAGGAGGCTTTGTCGATTCCTTTGAGCAAATGGGTGTATTTTTCACCAGCCAGTGCTGCCGCACCGTGAGCGCCATCGACATGAAACCAGAGTTGGTGTTTTTGGCAAAAATCTCCAATGGATTCTATGGGGTCAAATAAGCCAGTGGAAGTGGCGCAGGCATTGGCAACCACACACATCACTTGTTTGTTTTTAGATTTTAAATCATCATAGATATTTTCTAAATATTCGGCTTGCATGACTTCATTCGCGTCTACCGGGACAGGGACAAACGCTTCCGATCCCATCCCCAACAGAGAAAGTGCTCGAGCAATGGAATAATGAGCTGTTGCGGCACCCATAACGACTAAATTTTTAGGATTTCCATATTGCCAAGCATCGGGAGCCGCTTTGGCCCGTGCAGCAGCGAGGGCAGTTAGGTTGGCTACCGACCCTCCATGGGTAAGAAGTCCGCTGGAACTTCCCGATTCAAATTTAAAATTGTAATAGTCTTTTCCTTGAAGCCAGCCGACCTTGTCCAACATCCAATTGATCATAAACCCTTCTAAAGTTCCTCCGGCAGGTCCCATCTCATAGAGCGAACTGGGATTATTGATGGTTCCGTGGATCAATTCAGGAATCCCGGATAATTCCTGAGGAACGGCTACTTGGTGTCCATAATAATGCGGATGGGTCAAGTGATTGGTATGCTGAAGATAGGTTTGGGTAAAATAGAGGAGGTCGTTTTCGTCTTTAAATCCGTTTTCTAAGCGTTCTTTTAATTGAAGTTCCTGAGCAATCACTTCTGGAGCTTGTTGATTGAGAACAACCGTATTTCCATTGTTACTTTTCGAGATATA
>WTJH01000127.1:4171-7136 GCA_011524915.1 Flavobacteriales bacterium
ACTTAACGATCGTCAAGTATACCTGTGGCCTCGTTTAGGATATAGTTAAAATGATCATCATCGGAATAGTTGAGCTCAAGGATCCCGGTTACAGTAACGATTTGATCGGTTTTAAACGAAGGCTGTTCCATAAAATTGACTTCAACAACAGATTCTGGGCCTGCCGCTCCACAATAGAAGCAGCTTGCCATAGGGTTTCTAGAAACCAATAGTACATCTCCATCCCCTGAAATGTTGAGGAAGAAACCCGTAATACGGATTTTATTTCCAGCAAAAGATTGGATTTTTTTACCAAAATTCGGTTTGAGATAGTAGACATCTTCTTCCTCTTTATAATCGAATTCGAACTCCACATCGGATAGTGTATCCCAATCCAATTGAATAATCGAAGCTCTTTGTAAGACATCGGTTTCAGGACCATTTTGTGCCCAAGTTCCTTGAATGAGTAGCAGAGCAAGGCAGAGTAAAGTTGTTCTAATCATCGGATAGAATTTTAGAAATATTGAGTTTAAATATAGAGGTAGAAGCCAACATTGTGGCTATCAAAGCAATCAGTAATGTTGCGCCTAGAAGTTTGAAGTCTATAATTTCGGGCCCTGTCACCTTTAGGCCATATCCAAAGGTAGATTCTAACTGGCTGGAAGCAATTCCTATAGCAGCACGCCCGATGATCCATCCGAGTACATATCCCAGTACTGCCAAAAAAAGACCCTCCAACAAAATCATATACAGCAGCTTTTGAGTCGAAAGTCCATAGGTGCGCAAAAGAGCTAATTCCTGTCGACGTTCCCGGATGGCCCTGGCTAAACTCAATAAAATGCTTAAGCCCGAGACCAACAGTACTGCCAGAGCAATGCTGTTTACTGTTTTGACTCCAACCCCCAAAAACCCTTCTAATCTTTGTATTTCAAGTCTTGGAAGTGCTGCTTGCATATTGGTTTTTTCATTGATGAAGCGCGGAAGTTGAACCAGCCCCACCGGATTTTTAAACTTTACCAACAGAGCGGTTATTTCTAAGTCCATTTCAGATTCTTCGGAATCCGGATGATCTTCCGTTTCATGCTCATGCGCATCTTCCTCATGACTTTCGTCTTGATGATGGTCTGGGTGTTCTTCGTTCGAATGTGAATTATGATGACTCGGATGGGATGCTGTATTGTCCGGTTCAGCTTCGGTATGATGGTGTGTTTCCCAAACACTTTCCATGGGTGTGATCAATAATTTATCCAATACTGTAGCAGTTGGTTTTAAAATACCAACGACCCTGAATTGATGTTCTTTGTGAACATCTGCGGAAGCAATTAAACCATGGGAACTGTAGAATGTGGAACCCATTTGGAGATTAAGTTTTTGGGCTACATTGGAGCCAGCTACAACTTCAAAGCTTTTTTGAAATATTTTTCCCGATTCAAGTTCCCCTTGATAGGCTGCTATAAAGGAAGCTTTAGATCCAACAATTCTATAGCCCTGATGGTTGTCGCCATAACAAAGGGGGATTGCGGATTTTATAAAAGGATGTTTTTGAATTTTTTGAACCTCACCCAGAGGAATATTACCCGTGGGAGAGTCGATATGTAAAACCGAAGATAAGACCAGTTGCAGCGGACTGCCTTTGGCTCCAATGACCATGTCTACAGGGGCTATGTTTTTTTCTAATTGGCCATTTATTTGTTGGCTCAATTGTAATATAAAGGTGACTAAGGAGACACTTAAAACCAATAGGAGTACGTTAAATATCAAGCTCATAGGCTTGGATATTAGATTCCGATAAGCTAAATGTATCAAGCTCATAACAACAGATGTGAATTAAAGTGTTCTTTGATCCGTTGATCATGTGTAATGATAACTAGATTACTCCCACACAAACGAGCTTCCTCTTGTAAAAGAGCGATCACCTTAGAACAATTTATATCATCTAAATTGGAGGTAGGTTCGTCTGCCAAGACTACTTTAGGTTGGTGAATGAGTCCCAATGCAATAGCCAGCCGCTGTTTTTGACCTTGACTGAGGTTGAAAACAAACTTATCCATAAGGGGAGTTAAGCCCAGTCTTTCGCACAGGGCATGTCTTCGTTCTTGATCTTTTAATTTTTTGGGGTATTGTTGTCGGACTTTAAGGTTTTCTTCTACCGTTAGTGACCTGACATAATGATATTGCTGAAAAATCAAGCCAATGTTTTGACCTCTAAAACGATCCAAAGATCTTCGATCCAAGGATGTGATGTCTGTTTGGTCTATTGTAATTTTCCCACGCGATGCAGGAAGAATTCCCGAAAGTAAATGCAGCAAAGTAGTTTTACCAACACCAGATGGACCTAGGACAAGTAAATGCTCCTTTTTCTTTAAGTCAATATTTTTGAAGTCAAAGGATTCCCCACTCGGATATTTAAACTTTAAGTCTTCGGTTTTGATCATACATTAAAATTATGCAAATAATTCATGCGGTCATGGGGTGTCAGCAGAATAGATTCTTCTTAACCGTCGTACGACTTAAGTTTTTAGAGCATTATATAAGCCTCTTTAAAATAAGATTAGACTCAATTTTAAAGCCACTAGAACTAAATAAAAAAAAGGCTGGTAAAGCGATTTGTTTACCAGCCCTCCTTTAATCTGAAAAAGTCTAAATTAATTCAGAGACTCCGATCCTTTTTCACCGGTACGTATTCTATAGGCTTCTTCTACGGGAAGTACAAAGATTTTACCATCTCCAACTTTGTCGGTAGCAGCTGCACTTAGAATGGCATCTATGGTCGGTTGAACAAAAGAATCATTTACAACGATAGACAAATAACGCCTTTGAATTTCTGAGGTACTATAACTGATGCCTCTGTAGACATGTCCTTGTTGTTCGTTGCCCAAACCAGTTACATCCCAATAGCTAAAGAAGTTTACCTCAACTTTATGCAAGGCTTCTTTAACCTCATTAAACTTGGACTTTCGAATAATGGCTTCAATTTTTTTCATAG
>WTJH01000047.1 GCA_011524915.1 Flavobacteriales bacterium
GGGCAACTCCAACTTCATCAAGGCGTCAATCGTCTTAGATGAAGAGCTGTAGATATCTAACAAGCGCTTGTAGGAACACAGTTTGAATTGCTCGCGTGACTTTTTGTTTACGTGAGGCGAACGCAATACGGTAAAGTATTTTTTGTGGGTCGGTAAAGGAATAGGTCCTGTAACAACCGCCCCAGTAGTTTTTACCGTTTTAACGATCTTGTCAGCAGACTTGTCCACCAAGTTGTGATCGTAGGATTTAAGTTTAATTCTAATTTTTTGACTCATAACTCTTATGCGTTTTTACCTTGTACTTCGGCAATTACTTGTTCTGAAATATTGGATGGGGTTTCACTGTAGTGCGAAAACTCCATCGTTGAGGTAGCTCGACCAGAAGAAAGGGTACGGAGCGAAGTTACATATCCGAACATTTCGGAAAGAGGAACTTCAGCCTTAACCACTTTAGAACCGGCTCTATCGTCCATGGAGTTTACTTGTCCACGGCGACGGTTTAAGTCACCTACGATATCTCCCATGTTTTCTTCGGGGGTCAACACCTCGAGTTTCATGATCGGCTCCATGATCACTGCACGAGCAGCTTTGGCCGATTCTTTAAATCCGATTTTGGCTGCCAATTCGAAAGAAAGGGAATCCGAATCCACCGGGTGGAAAGATCCATCCTTTAAAGTAATCTTCATCGCATCTACCTCGAATCCGGCTAAAGGACCATTCTTCATGGAATCCTTAAATCCTTTTTCTACGGAAGGGATATATTCTTTAGGGATGTTACCACCTTTGATTTCGTTTACAAATTCAAGACCTGCTTTGCCTTCTTCTGCCGGCTCAATCGTAAATACGATATCGGCAAATTTTCCACGACCACCGGTCTGCTTTTTGTATACCTCACGGTGATTCGCAGCAGCTGTTAAAGCTTCTTTGTATTCTACTTGAGGCTGCCCTTGGTTGACTTCCACCTTAAACTCACGCTTAAGACGGTCTACAATAATATCCAAGTGCAACTCTCCCATTCCAGAAATAACCGTTTGGCCAGAAGCCTCATCTGTTTTTACCTGGAAGGTTGGATCTTCTTCTGCTAGTTTGGCAAGTGCCATTCCCAATTTATCGACATCCGCCTTGGTCTTAGGCTCAACCGCAATACCGATTACCGGATCGGGGAAGTCCATACTTTCGAGGATGATCGGAGATTTTTCTGCAGATAAAGTATCACCTGTTTTGATGTCTTTAAATCCTACCGCTGCTCCAATATCTCCAGCTTCGATAAACTCGATAGAGTTTTGCTTATTGGAGTGCATCTGGTAGATACGGGAAATACGTTCTTTGTTTCCAGAACGGTTATTCAATACATAAGAACCCGCGTCTAAACGTCCCGAATAAGCTCTAAAAAAGGCTAAGCGCCCTACGAAAGGATCGGTAGCAATCTTAAAGGCCAATGCAGAGAAAGGCTCATTAACGTCTGGCTTACGAGAAATTTCTTCGTCTGTGTTCGGATCGGTACCAACGATCGCCTCTTTGTCTTCTGGTGAAGGCAAGTAGCGGCATACCGCATCTAAAAGGAACTGAACCCCTTTGTTTTTGAAGGAAGATCCACAAACCATAGGAATGATACTCATGTCCTGAGTAGCCGCCCGTAGGGCATTGTGTACCTCGTCTTCTGAGATCGAATCTGGATCTTCGAAATATTTCTCTAATAAGTTTTCGTCGTATTCGGCTACGGCCTCGATGAGTGCTCCACGAAGCTCTTCTGCCTCGTCTTTAAGATCATCAGGAATATCGATAACGTCGAAGGTAGACCCGAAGTTATCGTCGTGCCATACGATGGCTCGGTTTTTTACCAAGTCAACGATTCCACGGAAATCTTCTTCGTCACCAATGTTAAGTACGATAGGTACTGCATTGGACTTAAGCATGTCGCGAACTTGCTGACATACCCCTAAAAAGTTAGACCCTTGACGGTCCATCTTGTTTACGAATCCGATTCGTGGTACTTTATAGTTATCTGCCAAACGCCAGTTGGTTTCTGACTGCGGCTCAACTCCGTCTACAGCAGAAAACAAGAAAACCAATCCGTCCAATACTCGGAGCGATCGGTTTACCTCTACTGTAAAGTCTACGTGACCGGGAGTATCGATAATATTAAACTGATAAGGCTTTGCGTCTGGAGTGGGCTGTCCTTGCTCGGAAGGGAAGTTCCAAGTACAAGTAGTCGCAGCGGAAGTAATGGTAATCCCGCGCTCCTGCTCCTGCTCCATCCAGTCCATAGTGGCGGCACCGTCGTGTACCTCCCCAATTTTATGACTCACCCCAGTGTAGAACAATATACGTTCTGTCGTGGTGGTTTTTCCCGCGTCGATATGGGCAGCAATCCCAATGTTTCGCGTGTATTTTAAATCTCTTTTTGCCATGGTCTTGTTAAGTATAGTATAAGATCAAAAACTTAATTAAAATCGGAAATGCGAGAACGCTTTGTTGGCTTCGGCCATTTTGTGAGTATCGACACGTTTTTTAACGGCAGCACCTTCCTCTTTGGAAGCGGCTAAGATCTCACCTGCTAAACGAAGGGCCATGGACTTTTCGTTACGCTTGCGCGCAAAGCTAATCATCCACTTCATGGCTAGAGATACCTTACGGTCGGGACGAATCTGCATCGGGATCTGGAAGGTGGCACCTCCAACACGACGGCTACGTACTTCTACGTGAGGCATCACATTTGAAAGGGCTTCTTTCCAAATTTCTAAAGCAGACTTTTCGTCGTCTTGTTTGCGCTCATCAACAATTTCGATGGCGTCATAAAAGATTTTAAAGGCAACGGATTTCTTTCCGTCCCACATCAAGTTATTTACGAAACGTGTTACCAACTGATCTCCAAATTTTGGATCCGGAAGTAAGGGACGTTTTTTGGCTTGTCTTTTTCTCATCGTTCAATTATTTTTTAGGACGTTTAGCACCGTATTTGGATCGTCTTTGCAAACGACCTTCTACACCTGCGGTGTCTAAGGCACCACGTACAATATGATAACGAACACCCGGGAGGTCTTTTACACGTCCTCCTCTAACCAATACTATCGAGTGCTCTTGGAGATTGTGTCCTTCTCCCGGAATGTAGGCGTTGACTTCTTTCCCGTTGGTTAACCGTACACGCGCTACTTTACGCATCGCAGAGTTTGGTTTTTTCGGGGTCGTCGTATATACTCGCGTACATACACCTCGCCTTTGTGGACACGAATCCAAAGCAGCCGATTTACTCTTCTTGGCCATGGAAGCTCTTCCTTTTCTTACTAATTGTGCAATTGTTGGCATATATCTAATATATAATTCCCCATATTTATGGGCGTGCAAATGTAGGAATTAATTTTTGGGTTTCAAACCCCTAACCCAACATTCATTCATCTTTTTTTTAGAGGGGGGTTTCGACTGCCTGTAAACCCTTAACAACAGGCCCTAAAAAAAATCCAAATCCAGTCAAAAAAGAACTCCCAAGCGTTTTACTCATAAATTAGTCAGCAACTATGTTAAAATATTGACTATTAGTCGGTTCAATTGGATTTTTCCTAACAATACACTTGCAAATCATTAAGAGGATCCTCAAATTCAGGGCCTTAACAACTCAAATCTATACGCTTATGAAACTACACTACAGTTTTTGGAGCGGGGCCTTGCTCTTGATGAGTCAATTGTGCCTAGCTCAAATCCGAAGCGGACAAGTCACCGACGAAAACAACCTCCCCCTCCCAGGGGCAACCGTAATCGTCGAAGGAACCTCCCGCGGAACCACAACCGATTTTGATGGCAACTATCAGATCGAAGCTCAATCGGGCGATGTCCTCGTCTTTTCCTATGTCGGCTATGCCGATCAACAAATGACCGTAGGAGCAGCAGACCGCTATGATGTACAGATGGAATCCGATACAGAATTGGAGGAAGTCGTATTAACTGCTTTAGGACTCGAAAAGAGAAAGGATGAAGATTTATCCTCGACTAGTGTGGTGGATGTTGGACAAATGCAACAATCAGGAGAATCTGGAATTCTACAAGGATTGGCCGGTAAAACTTCAGGAATTAATATCACTAGAACTTCAGGGGATCCTGGGGCGGGAGCTTATATTCAGATTCGAGGTCAAAATACCATACTAGGGAGTTCGAGTCCCTTGATTGTTTTGGATGGAGCGATTATCTCCAACAGTAGCTTTAACCAAGGAACCAACAGCAACATCAGTCTTGGGGATGAGGCAGGTGTGGTCCAACAGTCCCGACTAAACGATCTAAATCCAGATGATATCGAATCTATTTCGGTTCTTAAAGGAGCTTCGGCTGCAGCCATTTACGGTACAGGTGCTGCAAATGGGGTATTGGTAATTAAAACCAAAAGAGGAAGTCTGGGCGGAAAAAAGTGGAGCTTTAGTGTAAAATCTTCCGTTTCTATAGACGAAGTCAATCGAGAGTGGGAAAAGCAAGGAACCTATGGACAAGGTAATAGAGGAAGTGCTTCTCCTACTTCCCCATTTTCTTACGGTGATAAAATTGGAAGTAGATCCGGAGGTTCAGATGAAGTCGATACTTCTGCTGACAGTTATTTTGTTGCAGATAGCGGAAGAGAATACTACCCTATAACGACCAAAAATTCAAAGGAAGTTTACAACAAAAGAAATAGGGATGCAGTCTTTAAAAATGGATTAGTATTTGAAAATTCTTTTGGTCTAAGGTATAATGGCGAAGATTCTTCTACCTATTTCAGTGTAGCCAATTGGAATCAGGATGGGATTTATAGAGGTGCTTCAGACTACAATCGGACAACCCTTACCATGAATAATGATGTTCGATTCAACGATTTTATTTCCATGCGATTATCTACAAATTACACCAATATTGATTCCAATAGAATACAAACAGGATCCAATCTAAACGGACTTTATTTAGGATACCTAAGAACGTCTCCTGACTTTGACATTAGAGATTATAAAGGGACCCATATACGGGACGGAGTACCAACGCCAAATTCGCACCGATCCTACAGGCGATATTTAGGTTCATTTAGAACTTTTGATGCACAAAGTGGAACATTCTCCTACACTGCTCCAACCTATAACAATCCACTATGGACGATTAAAGAACAAAAAAATATCAATGAGGTAAATCGATTTATAGTAACACCCGAAATAAAACTAAAATTGAATGACCAACTGAGTTTTACGGCCCAATACAGTTTAGACCACTTCAATGATAACCGAATTGATTACTGGCCGGTAGGATCTGCTGGAGATGGGAGTCAGGGAATATTTAGAGAAATCAGATTTACAGAGAAAACCGAAAACTTTAATCTTTATCTCAATGGCTCTTATGACATTAACGAAGACATCGGTTTTTCTGGAATCGTGGGGCTTCAAAATTTCCAATACCATTTAAGAGGAGCTTATGGAGAAGAAAGCTCATTTACCAATCCAGATGAGGTCTTTATCAACTTTGGAAATGCAACTTCAGAGAATTCCAATATTACAGATTACACCAGAAAAGACCGAAAATCAGGGGCCTATGCCGTTTTCAATTTTGATTTTTGGAATCAATTCTTGTTGGAAATTACTGGCCGAGCTGAATATTTGTCATCCATCCCTGATCGAGGATTGATATTTTACCCTTCCGCATCTGTAGGTTGGGACTTTTCCTCTTATGTTAATTCCGGAATTATATCCTTTGGAAAAATACGTGCCTCTTATGGGGAAGTAGGAATCGAACCTGTTCCCTACTCCACCAAGACCGTGTTTTCTAAAGGAGGTGTTTTATCGAGTTGGGGAGATGGTTTTGATGAGTCTCTGTATGGGAATCCTTTAACACGTTCGGCCTCCAGAGGAAATCCAGATTTAAAAGAAGAGCGGAAAAAGGAGTTTGAAGTTGGAGTAGACCTTCGATTCTTCAATAATGATCTTTCTTTATCAACGACCTACTACTACAATAAGACTGTTGATGGACTTTTGGAATTACCCACTCCCCCATCAAACGGATTTACAGAGGAATATAAAAATGCAGCTACCATTACCAATAAAGGAATTGAAATTGATATGAATGCAACAATCCTTCAAAAGGAAAATTGGTTTTGGTCCTTGAATGTCAACTTTACCTCTAATAGAAATGTCGTTGAAAGTCTTTCGGGAAGTGATTATTTCAGTCTGAATGGATTTACCTCCACCTCCTCTGGAGTAGCAGAAGGACAACCCTTTAGTGTAATTCGTGGGGGAGTTTTTGAACGCGATTCTAACGGAAATTATGTACTGAACAGTTATGGCTTTCCAACAGCAGCGAGTACTGACGGTTTCGTCGGGGATCCAAATCCAGATTGGCGTAGTGGTTTTGGAACCACCCTAAATTACAAAAATTTTACCCTTTCCGCTTTCGTGGAAACCTCTCAAGGGAATGATGTCTGGAATGGGACTGGAGGTGTACTGAGATATTTTGGTATTGGAAAAGACACCGATGTTGAAACTGTTGCATCTAAAGACCTCAGGACAGCCAAAGGAAGACTTATTCCCAAAGGAACAACCTTTAGAGGAAGAGAAGTTGATTTTGGAGGTGGACCTGTAGCTGTAGATCAAGATTGGTGGACCGGTAATGGTGGAGGATTTGGAGATGTTTCGGAAGAAGCTATCGAAGATGCCTCCTGGGTTAGAGTGAGGGAAGTTACTTTAGCCTACAATTTCCCTCAAAACCTATTAGACCAGTTGAAACTTAGTAGTATGCAACTGAGTTTTTCGGGCAGAAACTTATTTCTGTTTACAGATATTGAAGGATTTGACCCAGAAAATAATTTGTCTGGGGCTTCAAAAGGTCGAGGCTTGGAATATTTCAGTAACCCGGGTACAAGGTCGTTTTTAACAACACTTCGAATTGCATTTTAACCAATGAGCCATGAAAAAATTTAATCCTATAACAACCCTCTTAATACTTTTCTTTTGGAACTGTGAAAAGTACACGGAAGACCTAAACACAGATCCCAATAATTTTAATAATTCTGCTCCAGAATTGATTGTCGGACAAGCCCAATTGG
>WTJH01000173.1 GCA_011524915.1 Flavobacteriales bacterium
AAACATGGGAAGTTTATAATTTCCAAGAAAATGGAGTAGCCATGAGTATGTACAATATCGATTCTTCCATTTATGGATTCGCTCGTTCGTGTATGAATCGTGCCCTGGACAAAGGATGGCCATTATATTTGTCTACCAAAAACACCATCATGAAAGCTTATGATGGTCGCTTTAAAGATATTTTCCAAGAGGTTTTTGAAAACGAATTCCAAGATCGATTCAAAGCTGCTGGAATTACTTACGAACACCGACTTATAGACGACATGGTTGCTGCAGCCATGAAGTGGAATGGAGGATTTGTTTGGGCTTGTAAGAACTATGACGGGGATGTACAATCAGATACGGTTGCCCAAGGATTTGGTTCTTTAGGTTTAATGACCTCTACCCTAGTTACTCCCGATGGTAAAACCTTAGAAGCGGAAGCAGCTCACGGAACTGTTACACGTCACTATCGTGAACACCAAAAAGGAAACGCTACTTCTACCAACCCTATCGCTTCCATTTTTGCATGGACACGCGGATTGGCACATCGAGGTAAACTAGACGAAAACCAAGCTTTAGTAGACTTCTGCCAAGCTTTGGAGTCTGTTTGTATCGAAACTGTAGAAGCAGGTAAAATGACCAAAGACCTCGCTTTACTCATACACGGAAAAGATATGAATGAGAGTCATTATCTGACGACTCAAGGCTTTTTAGATGCCATAAAGGAAAACCTGGATCTCAAACTCCAGGCCTAAGTCAAAAACGCTACTTCGGTAGCGTTTTTTTTTGGCCCTATTTTATTTTTGATGATCTTTAGAGGATATGAGCTTTGATAAGATAACAGAAGCAGATTCGCACTACAACGATCTTGAAAAAACCGCTACAGCAGAATTGTTGTCGCAGATGCATACCGAAGATCTAAAGGCCGTTGCAGCTGTAGGAAAAGCCTTGCCTGCTGTGGAGCTTGCTATCGAAAAAATTGTGTCCCAACTCCAAAATGGAGGGCGCCTTTTTTATATAGGAGCCGGAACCAGTGGCCGCTTAGGGGTATTAGACGCCAGTGAATGCCCCCCAACCTTTGGCTCATCTCCCGATCTAGTAGTGGGATTGATCGCTGGGGGTGACACCGCCCTACGCCATTCGATAGAAAACGCTGAAGATTCTTTAGACCAGGGTTGGAAAGATTTACAAAAACATCAGATCAGTCCTCAAGATTTTGTTGTTGGGATTGCTGCCTCTGGGACAACTCCCTATGTGGTGGAAGCCCTAAGGCTTTGCCAACAACAGCAGATCCCAACAGCAGGAATTTGCTGTAATCCAAAAAGCCCGCTGAGTCGAGTGAGTGACTACCCTATAGAAGTTGTGGTGGGGCCAGAGTTTGTTACTGGGAGTTCTCGTTTAAAGGCGGGGACTGCTCAAAAGTTAATCTTAAACATGATTTCAACCATCAGTATGATTCGCCTGGGAAGAGTCCGGGGGAATAAGATGGTCGATATGCAAATTAAAAATGATAAGCTTCATAGGCGAGCCATTCAGATGATTATTGAACAAACACAGATTTCAGAAAGCCAAGCAGAGGCTTTATTGAAGGAAACAGGAAGTGTACGAAAGGCTGTTGATTTGTATCATCAAAGAAAATCCTGAAATTAAAATCTGCACGCACTATTCCCCTACTTGCGTATCTTTATCCAATGGACAAACGTTTACTTCAAAAAGGAATCCAACGTGTATTTTTGGGGATTGCCGCTGCCTTTACCGGTCCTGTGGTTTTAATGCAGGCTTTTCAAAATGAAGATCACCCGTGGTTTTGGCCCGTATTCGGAATAGGAGCATTTTTAGCAGCCCTTGCCATCGGATTGGGGTTTTGGGGTATTCGGCTCCTCTTAGACGGACTTTTGGGGCCTAAAAAAAAGGAAAGAGATCAATAAGAGTTGTGGCAGTTTCAAGAAGCATTATCTTTGTGCCAAAATTTTAGTCGGATGATCGAAATCCAATTCCCTGATGGGAATGTACGCAACTACCCCCCTGGGACAACAGCTCTAGCCGTTGCTCAGGATATTAGTGAAGGCCTTGCACGAAATGTACTATCGGCCCGTTTCAATGACCAAACCATCGAAGCAGCCACAGCGCTCCATGAAAACGGGACACTTCAATTCTTTACCTGGAACGATACGGAAGGAAAAACAGCCTTTTGGCATTCTTCTGCTCACGTTTTAGCACAAGCCATCTTAGCCCTGTACCCCAATGCTAAACTAACCATTGGACCAGCCATTGAAAACGGATTTTATTACGACGTAGATTTTGGGGAAGAATCGATTTCTGAAAAGGACTTAACGGCTATTGAACAAAAGTTTTTAGAATTCGCCCGACAAAAATTCGAATTCCAAATGCGAACGGCTTCCAAAGCAGAAGCCCTCGCCTATTATCAAGAAAAGAACAACCCCTTTAAAGTTGAACTGATCGAAAATTTGGAAGATGGGACCATCAGCTTTTGCGATCATGCCGATTTTACTGATCTCTGCCGAGGGGGACATATTCCACATACAGGCTTTATCAAAGCTGTTAAACTTTTAAATGTTGCTGGTGCCTATTGGAGAGGTGATGAAACCAAACCCCAACTGACACGAGTTTATGGAATTTCGTTTCCCAAACAAAAAGAACTCAAAGAATACCTCAATCTACTGGAAGAGGCCAAAAAAAGAGATCACCGGAAACTGGGTAAGAGTCTTGAGCTCTTTACCTTTTCACAAAAGGTTGGGCAAGGGCTTCCACTCTGGTTACCCAAAGGAACGGCCCTAAGAGAACGCTTGGAGAATTTCTTGAAAAAAGCCCAAAAAAAAGCGGGTTACGAGCAAGTTATATCTCCTCATATTGGGAATAAGGAGCTCTATATGACGTCGGGACACTATGAAAAATATGGTGCTGACAGCTTCCAACCCATAGAAACACCGGCCGAGGGAGAAACTTTCTTACTCAAGCCAATGAACTGTCCGCATCACTGTGAGATCTATAAAAATCGTCCGTGGAGTTATAAAGATTTACCCAAGCGATATGCAGAGTTCGGAACCGTTTATCGCTATGAGCAAAGTGGTGAATTACACGGACTCACACGTGTACGCGGCTTTACCCAAGACGATGCACACATTTTTTGTACCCCAGATCAATTGGATCAGGAGTTTAAAAAAGTAATCGACTTAGTTTTATACGTATTTAAGTCTCTTGGTTTTGAAGACTTTGTTGCTCAAGTTTCCCTCAGGGATCCTGAAAATCCAGAAAAATATATTGGGTCCAATGACAATTGGGATAAAGCAGAACAAGCTATTGTGAACGCCGCTCAAGAAAAGGGGCTGAACTACGTGATTGAGACGGGTGAAGCGGCCTTTTATGGGCCCAAACTCGATTTTATGGTTCGGGATGCTTTGAATCGTAAATGGCAATTAGGGACAATTCAAGTGGATTATAATCTTCCTGAGCGATTCGATCTGACCTATAAGGGGGCCGATAATGAAATGCACCGACCCGTGATGATCCACAGAGCGCCTTTTGGATCCATGGAACGCTTTGTAGCTATTTTACTCGAACATACGGGTGGGAACTTCCCACTTTGGCTCACACCCGAACAGGTCATTGTCCTCTGCGTCAGTGAGAAGCATAAAAAATATGCCGAAAAAGTTTTAAATGAGTTAGAAAATAACGAAATTCGCGCCCTCTTGGATGATCGAAATGAGACCATTGGTAAAAAGATCCGTGAAGCGGAGATGTCCAAATTCCCATATATGATTATCCTCGGAGAGAAGGAAGCTACCGAAGACGTTGTGTCGATTAGGAAACATCAACAAGGCGACTTAGGCAGTATGGAACTGGGGGCTTTTGTTTCCCTGATCCAAAACGAAATTGCTTCGACAATTTCAACATTTGAAGCGTAATTTAAATTTGTAAGCCATAGCAATACGTAGAAGAAGAACGAATCGCCCCGGACGGGTCATCAAGGAAAATCCTCATCGGATCAATGAGAAAATTTATGCTCAGGAAATCCGTTTAGTCGGGGACAACGTTGAGGTTGGGGTTTATAAACTCGGTAAAGCGAGAGCCATTGCAGAGGAGCTTGAACTGGACTTGGTAGAGATTTCTCCTAAAGCAGTTCCACCTGTTTGTAAGATTCTCGACTATAAGAAATTCTTGTACGAACAGAAAAAACGAGAGAAGGCGTTAAAGTCTAAGGCCACGAAAGTAGTGATCAAAGAAATTCGTTTTGGCCCACAGACAGATGAGCACGATTACGAATTTAAAAAGAAGCACGCGGAGAAGTTCTTAAAAGAAGGTGCCAAGCTAAAAGCTTTTGTTTTCTTTAAAGGACGTTCGATCGTATTTAAAGAGCAAGGGCAGATTTTATTGTTACGCTTAGCTCAAGATTTAGAAGAATTAGGGAAAGTTGAGCAACTTCCCAAACTAGAAGGAAAACGGATGACTATGTTCATCGCGCCAAAAAAATAAATTAAAACACAGCAGTCATGCCAAAAATGAAGACCAAATCGAGTGCTAAAAAGCGTTTTAAATTAACCGGTAGCGGAAAAATTAAGCGTAAACATGCATTTAAGAGTCATATCTTAACAAAGAAATCTAAAAAGAGAAAGCTCGCATTGACCCATAGTGGATTGGTTCACGAGCGAGACGAAAACAGCATCAAGGAACAATTGAGACTTAAATAGTCTGTTCCTTTGGTTTTAAACTCAAGTTTCACCCAAAAGTTGTGCTCCTAAGTGCTTAGATGCCGCCGACTTTTAAAAAAATGTAATTATGCCAAGATCAGTTAATTCTGTAGCGTCTAGAGCCCGACGTAAAAAAGTGCTCAAACAAGCCAAAGGTTTTTTCGGAAGACGTAAAAATGTATGGACCGTTGCCAAAAACGCAGTGGACAAAGCCATGCAGTATGCTTACCGCGATCGAAAAACTAAAAAACGTAATTTCCGTGCGCTTTGGATCACACGGATCAATGCTGGTGCCCGTCAGCACGGGATGTCCTACAGCAAATTTATGGGACAGATTAAAGCACATGACATTGCTTTAAACCGGAAAGTATTGGCCGACTTAGCCATGAATCATCCAGATGCATTCAAGGCAATAGTCGAAAAAATTAAATAATTTTAAGCCCTCAACCGAGGGCTTTTTTTTGCTATGTTAAAGATTTATCACAACCCACGCTGCCGCAAATCGCGTGAGGCAGTCGACCTGTTAGACACAACTCATGTAGAGTATGAAGTTGTTCTATACCTAAAAACACCTCCTACCCCTGAGGAGCTTCAAAAACTTCTATCGCTCCTAAATATGAGCCCAATCGACTTGGTGCGCAAACAAGAGAGCATCTGGAAGGAAGAATACAAGGGACGCGAGTGGACGGATGATCAATTAGTTCAAATCCTGTGCGATAATCCCAAGCTAATCGAAAGACCTATTATTTTTGATGAGCAAGTAGCCGTTGTAGGGCGCCCCTTAGAAAATCTTACCGCATTACTTAACCAACTTAGCTAGAGCTGATGAAAGTTATACAACTTTTCACCTATTTATCTTTTCTATGCTTTTCAGTGACACTTGTGGGGCAGCAAAAAGTTGAGATTCGGGGTTTGGTCAAAGACGAAATCACCCAACAAGCCCTAGAATACGCTTCCGTTATTCTAAAACAAGGTACTGAAGTTTATGGGGGAATTACCGATCAAAGCGGGGCTTTTTCGGTAGAAGTTCCTGTGGGAATCTATCAATTTCAGATTGAATATTTGGGTTTTGAAAAGTATACCAAGAATGACTTTAATCTCAGCGAGACTGTAGATCTTTCCGCTATATATTTAAGGGAACAAGCCAATTCTTTGGAAGAAGTAGAGCTGGTAGGTGAAAAAACCGAAGTGGAAGTCCGACTAGACAAACGCATCTACAATGTTGGCAAAGACATTACCGTTCGCGGAGGAAGTGTTGCGGATGTCTTGGACAATGTTCCGGCTGTTTCGGTAGATGTCGATGGAAGTGTTGCTTTACGAGGAAATTCGAATGTTCGAATATTAATTAATGGCAAACCTTCGGGTATAGTGGGACTCTCTGGACCTCAAGGTTTACAACAGATTCCGGCCGAATCTATCGAAAAAGTAGAAGTAATTACCTCCCCTTCGGCCCGCTATGAGGCTCAAGGAACAGCAGGGATTTTAAATATCATTTTAAAGCGGGATAAATTATTGGGGATCAATGGTAATATTGTTCTTAATGGTGGAGTCCCTGAAAACTATGGAGGTTCTTTAAGTGCCAACTGGCGAAAAGGGAATTGGAATCTGTTCAATACCACATCTTGGAATAAAAACACTTCGGAAACTCCAGGAGAATCCAATGTAGAATATTTTAATGGAGACGATCCCAGCACTTATTTAAAAGAGGAAAGAACCTATAGTCGAGATCGTCAGAACGCCTTTACAAATCTAGGTCTCGAATATTATTATTCCGAAAAAAATTCGATCAGCATTAGTGGATTTTATCGGGATTCTGATCGTTTAAACGGAACAGACAACTACATTACCAACTTTGATTCGGAAAGAAGTATCACCAACCTAACACTTCGGCAACAAGCGGAAGATGAAATCGATCTCTCCCAACAATTAAGTTTGAATTGGGATCACAATTTCAATGAAGACGGACACCGACTTACCGCTACGCTTCAATTGGAAAAAAGTAAAGAAGATGAAATTGGTGACATCACTAATTTCCCCATATTACCGGCCCAGACCAGTTCATCTGAAGAACGTATTGAAACCTATGAAGATCAAAAGCAAAATTTAGCTCAGATCGACTATGTTTGGCCGATAGATGAAAACACACAGTTCGAATTAGGTTATCGGGGGAATTTCGAAACTCAAGAGACCGACTATCGGGTGTCCTATTTGAACAACTCTCAATATATTCT
>WTJH01000018.1 GCA_011524915.1 Flavobacteriales bacterium
CAACCCTCAGAGCCGAAATCTGATATTCTATCCAGTTGAACTACTGGGCCGTTGAGAGGCCAAAAATACCGATTTCTATTGAATTATTCTACTACCTTAGCTAAGCTTCTGCTTCACCACCGTTGAAATTGTTTTTCCATCGGCTTGTCCTGCCATTTTCTGATTGGCAAGACCCATAACACGGCCCATATCCTTCATACTACTGGCTCCCGTTTCCGCAATGATATCAGCTACTAAAGCCTCCACTTCGTCGGCTGTCAGTTGTTGTGGTAAAAATTCAGAAATAATGGCTGCTTGGGCTTTTTCGGGTTCTGCCAAATCAGCACGGTTTTGTTCGGTAAAGATAGCTGCACTGTCTTTCCTTTGCTTGACCAATTTTTGAAGCAACTGAATTTCTTGAGCCTCCGATAGTTCTTCTGCTGCACCACTTTGAGTCTTGGCTAGAAGTATAGCCGATTTAACCGCCCGAAGGGCTTCCAGTCGCAGACTGTCTTTGGCGCGCATGGCGTTTTTTATTTCTGAAGTAAGTTGTTGTTCTAAAGCCATAAGATTAGTCTACATTATCGTGTAAAAAGGAGTTATTAATCCGCAACTGCAGTTCGTCGTTCGTATCCGAACCTAAGCTGAGTCGTGAATTTTCGGGCTTTTCAGCTTCCTGATTTAGGTTGACTCCCTGTCGTTTGTATGCCGGCTGCTTTTCCATTTCCTCCAGTCGAGCCATAGAATTTGAAAAGGTATGATTAAACTTTTTCAACTGCTCAATCCGTTTGGCATTGGCTTGGGTTAAAGAACTCTGAATCGACCGATCGAAAGGATTTTGTTCCGCTTCTGCCGAAGTGTTTTCTGCAACAGGAGTTTCCTCAGTTTCCGTTTCTCGAATACTGAACTGCATATCCTCTTC
Organism: Flavobacteriales bacterium; assembly: GCA_011524915.1. GTDB lineage: Bacteria > Bacteroidota > Bacteroidia > Flavobacteriales > Flavobacteriaceae > WTJH01. Next base: position 902 of record WTJH01000018.1, read on the forward strand.
CGTCGATTGAGACGCCACTACTGGAGCTGAGGTTTCAAAAGTATCTTCTTCCAAAGTTCCTACAAGCTGCTTTTGAGTATCCTCAACTGAGTCTGCTTGCTGCCCGCTAAGAGGCATTTCAAAATCTAAAGCAATCTGCTGTTCTGCTTCGGGCTCCACCCACTGAGCATCGACCACTTCTATATCTGCCAATTCGGGACTGACATCGCGAATTTCAAAGATCGGCTCTTCCAGATGTTCGCTAGGAGAATCTTGAATAAATTCTGGAGTGTCTTCAATTTCGACCGTTGGAGCCTGAACTTCTTCATAAGTCACTTCCATTTCGGCCAAAAAATCATCCAATTGAATCAAGGGGTCTTCTTCAACTTCAGCAACTGCCGGTTCAACGGCTTCAACTTCCGCTACTGGGGCTTCTTCCAACTGATGTACAATTACGGGGGCTTCTTCCTGAATCTGTACAGAAGTTGGCTGTTCTTCAGAGGCTAGGATCTGGGCTGCTGTTTGCTCCTCTTCCAAGGTATGAATGATCTTTTTGGCTTCCGTATTTACAATCTGATGTTGTTGCTCCACACCAAAGCCCGTGGCAATAATGGTAACAGAAATCGTATGCCCCAAACTTGGGTCTTCTCCAATACCCATAATAATATTGGCATTGTTGCCGGCTTCGGTCTGAATAAAATCATTGATTTCACCGATCTCATCGATGGTAATTTCTTCGGTTCCCGAAACAATCAGTAAAAGAACATTCCGACATCCAGTGATCTTATTATCGTTTAATAAGGGAGAATCCAAAGCCTTTGAAATAGCGTCTTGGGCTCGGTTATTTCCCGAGGCCGTTCCCGACCCCATAATCGCAGAACCACTCTTGGTCAATACCGTTTTGGCATCTTTTAAGTCGATATTCTGCGTATAGTGGTGTGTAATTACTTCGGCAATTCCTTTGGCTGCAGTAGCCAAAACTTCATCTGCCTTCGCAAAGCCAGCCTTAAAGCCTAAGTTGCCATAAACCTCGCGGAGTTTGTTATTATTGATAACTATCAAAGAATCTACCCGTTCTTTAAGACGCTCCAGCCCCCTTTGGGCTTGCTCTAATCGAAGCTTGCCTTCGAACTGAAAGGGCATGGTAACGATTCCCACGGTTAGTATATCTAATTCTTGTGCCAACTCGGCAATTATAGGAGCTGCTCCCGTACCCGTACCACCTCCCATACCGGCCGTTATAAAAAGCATTTTGGTTTGCGTGGACAACAAAGCTCGTATATCCTCCAAACTTTCTTCTGCTGCTCCTGCTCCTACTTCTGGGTTGGCTCCTGCCCCCAAACCTTCGGTAAGGGCTGCTCCCAGCTGAATCTTGATGGGAACGGGGCTTTCGCTTAGGGCTTGAGCATCGGTATTACTCACCACAAAATCAACACCTACAATCCCCTGACGGAACATGTAGTTGATGGCGTTACTACCGCCACCGCCGATACCCATTACTTTGATGACGTTACTTTTGTTTTTGGGAAGGTCAAAACTAAAGTCGTTTGCTGATTTACTGTCCATGGTTTTCTGTTTAGGCGTTGTCTAAGAAGGTTTTAAATTTTTCTACCCATCTTTCGAAACTCGATTGTCGAGCCATTTGGGTTTTCTGGCTTACTGCAGCGGCCTCAGAAGCGGATTCCTCTTCGTCTTCTAAGGGAATTTCAACGGTTTCCAACGGTTGTTGATTTTCGATGGCATCCATCAATAAACCAACCGCAGTGGCATACATAGGACTGGAAACTTCTTCCGAAGAATCTCCGGCCAAATGCTCGCTTGGATAGCCGATTCGGGTGTCCATTCCCGTGATATATTCAACTAATTGCTTTAAATGCTTCAACTGGCTTCCTCCACCGGTGAGTACAATTCCAGCGATTAATTTTTTCTTTTGTTCGTTGTGTCCGTAGTTTTTAATCTCTAAAAATACCTGCTCGATAATCTCCACTACACGAGCATTGATGATTTTAGACAAGGTCTTTAAAGAAATTTCTTTGGGGTCCCGACCTCGAAGTCCTGGAATGGAAACAATTTCTGTTTCTCTATTTTCTCCTGGCCAAGCAGATCCAAATTTGACCTTCAAGAGTTCCGCTTGTTTTTCTATAATGGAACAGCCCTCTTTAATGTCTTCAGTAATCACATTTCCACCGAATGGAATAACAGCCGTATGCCGGATGATACCATCTTTAAAAATGGCTAAATCTGTGGTCCCACCTCCGATATCGATTAGGGCTACCCCCGCTTCTTTTTCTTCCTGACTCAAGACCGCATTGGCCGATGCTAAAGGTTCTAGAGTTATGTTACTCATTTCTAAACCTGCCGACTTGATGCAACGTCCAATATTTCGGATCGAGGGCCCTTGCCCTACAACCACATGAAAGTTAGCTTCCAATCGTCCACCATACATCCCGATGGGTTCTTTGATCTCCGACTGTCCGTCCACTTTGTACTCTTGCGGCAATACATGGATAATCTCTTCTCCTGGAAGCATTACCAATTTATGTACTTGCATAATCAGCCGCTGTAGATCGTCCTCATTGATGACTTCCTCCGCATTGGGACGGGTGATATAATCCGAGTGCTGGATACTGCGAATGTGTTGTCCTGCAATCCCCACAACCACCTCCCCGATGGAAGCACCCGCACTGGTCCGGGCTTGCTCCACAGCTTGCTGGATCGATTGAATGGTTTGAGTAATATTATTGACCACCCCGCGGTGGACCCCTAAACTCTTAGATTTCCCGGTACCGAGAACTTCAACTTTTTGGAATTCGTTTTTGCGGCCTACAATGACCACAATCTTGGTCGTTCCAATGTCTAAACCAACTGAAATTTGTCCTGTATTCATGAGCGAACGGGTATTGCAACAATTTGATGAGCATAATCCAAATGAATCTGCTTGTATTGAATCGAATCTTTGACCTGTTGTTGAAAATCTTCAAACAACAGTATTTTTTTACATTTTTGCCCCACCGATGTGGCTCTACCCAACATCACTTGAAAGGGAAGGTCGCGGAATTCTAACTGAAAGGAAGCCTCTTCCTTTAAGGAGATACTCGTCAGTCGCCCCTCTAAGCGGGGAAAGGAATTTACTTTCCGAAGGATGGCGTAGGCCTGTGCCAATTGCGAAGGAGACGGGTCTCCATAGACCACAGGGACCGCTACCGAACGAGATGCCATCGCAGGAAAGGGAATGAGTTCCGCATCTACGTAATAATTTTTGGGACCGAAAACTCTGAAAATTGGTGTTCTTTCCTCGAGTCGTAAAGCTAAATCCCGGGGACTCAGGGGATAAATTTCCGCTTTTTGGACATAGGGATTTTGTTCTATCACAGATTCGATCATATTCAAATCTACTTCAAGAATCCGCTCTTTTTTTTGATCTTCTAGGTTTTGTATTAACAATTTATTAACGAGCGAATCCCTTAAAAATACTGGGGTTTTAGAAAACTCTATCGCCACTTGAGAAAGCTCTCTTTGGCTGTTTTGATAAAAAGCAAAAAGGCCTATAGCACCCCAAGTTAAGGTAAGAAAAATAACTGTAATTAAGCCTTTATTCTTCATGATTCTCTGTTTTTAACCAAGCCTTTTGAATTCCTTTCACCTCCAACCCTATATCTCCTGCCCCCAGCAGAGCCAAAACATCAGTAGTCTTGGACTGAATCGCAGCACATAAATCTTGTTTAGCAACTAAATGCTTATCGGTTTGGGTGATTTTATGTAACAATGCAGCAGAAGTTACCCCTTCAATAGGTTCCTCTCGAGCCGGGTAGATATCCAATAAAATAACACGATCGAAAGCGGACAGAACTGCAGCAAATTCGTCCATAAAATCTTGAGTTCTCGAAAACAAATGCGGCTGGAAAACGACGGTTTTGTGCTGTCCACTAAAATGTTCCTCAACCGTCTGCAGGACCGCACGTACTTCTTCGGGATGATGCGCATAATCGTCGATTAAAAATCGGTTATTATTGGAGTAAACATTCATCCGACGATAGACCCCAGGAAAGTCTGCTAAGGCCGCTAGGAGTGCTTCTCGAGGCAAGTCTAGTTGGCGGGCCAAAGTGTATGCCCCAAGGGCATTCAGTAAATTATGTCGCCCCATCAGATTAAAAAACACCTGAGGAACAAGTGTTTCTCCTTCCCACAAGTCGAAACGATAGCCCGCATCTTCGACCCGAATGTTCGAAATTCGATATTCGGCCTCAGGACTAAAGCCGTAGTGAATTCCGTCAAATGGCAATCCCTCCCGAACAATCAGTTGAGATTTTACCTGAGAGGCAAATTGACGAAAAGAATCCTCCATAGCTTCTGGAGTTTTATAAATATCTAAATGATCCGGATCCAAAGCCGTAATCACCGCCATCTCTGGATGCAACTGTAAAAAAGAACGATCATATTCATCTGCTTCAGCTACACTGTAGACCGAACCCCGATCTATAAGATTGGTATCATAGCCCTGCATGACGCCACCCAAATAGGCCGTAAATTCCTGATCCGCACGGACCAACATATGCGTTAAAATGGAAGTGGTTGTGGTTTTGCCATGCGTTCCCGCAACAGCCAGACATCGAGAAGCCTGAACTAAATCGTTTAGAAATACGGCACGTTTGCGAACCGAAAAACCCTGCTGTTGAAAATATTGCAACTGCGGATGGCTCGCCGGAACAGCAGGGGTATAGATCACTTCTACATCTGACCCTTGAGCCGCCGGAGGAAGCGCCTCCAATTGTTCGTCAAACACCACTTCAATTCCCAAATTAACAAGGGTGTCCGTTAGAGGACTGGAAGTTTTGTCATACCCGCTTACACGAGCTCCACGACTGTGTAACAGTTGCGCTAAGCCAGACATCCCTATTCCGCCAATCCCAATAAAATAATAGGTCTTTGGTGTACTCATGGCAGAAGTTCTTTGATGTATTCAACAATAGTTTCGGTGGCCTCGGGTTTTGCCAAGGATTTCATGTTTTGACCCATGTGAAGTTGCCGTTGCGCGTCATTCAACAGCTGACACACTTGCGATTCAAAAACTTCATCTGCTTCAGATTCTTGGATCAAAACCGCTGCTTGGTGTTCCTCAAAAGCCAAAGCATTTTTATACTGATGATTTTCGGCTACATTAATGGAAGGTATCAGGATAGCTGGCTTTCCAACACAGCTCAATTCTGAAAGGGTTCCCGCTCCAGCCCGAGAAATAATCACATCGGAAACGGCATAGACTTCGTCCATTTGAGAGATAAAATCTACGATTTTCAGGCCTTCTTTTTGCATAGGAAAATAGGTGTCGCGATACAATTGACCACATTGCCATATGATCTGATATCCACAAGCCAAAAAGGATTCATGATGGCTAGCCATGAGCTCATTTAACTTGCGAGCGCCTAAACTCCCCCCCAACATCAGCAATACCGGACAATCGGGATCCAATCCTAGCTTTTGTTTCAAAGCCGCATTTGCCTCAGGCAAGTGCAATACGGATTTCCGGATAGGGTTTCCGGTAAATTTTACTTTTTCGGTGGCAAAAAATCGGTCCATACGACTGTAGGCAACGGATACGATATTTGCTTTTTTCCCTAAAAAACGATTGGTAACTCCAGGATAGGAGTTTTGTTCTTGTACGAGGGTCTTAACCCCAAAGAGCTGTGCCATAAACAACAGAGGACCGCTAGCAAATCCACCGGTTCCAATTGCCATATGCGGGCGATGTCCCAAAAGAATAAACAAGGAATGCAACAGACTCCAAAGAAGTTTAACCCCAAAAAGAATATTCCGACGCAGTTGCCCCCTCTGAAAGCCCGCAATCCACAAACCTTTGATGGGAAATCCATGCGCTGGAACTTTATCCATCTCAATTTTCCCCAAAGCACCAACAAAGAGTATTTTGGCTTCTGGCCATTCCAAACGGATGGCATGAGCAATAGCTAAAGCTGGGTACATATGCCCCCCTGTGCCTCCA
>WTJH01000021.1 GCA_011524915.1 Flavobacteriales bacterium
CCCACATAGACGGGAGCTGAAGGATTGGAAATATCGACGAATCCAACGCCGTCGTTCAGTCCATTCAAAACATATTCTTTCCCAGTTTCTGGATCGGTCCACCCCCAGTTGTCGTTAGCAGCCTGACTTCCGAATACATTTAAGGAAATATAAGCCAGTAAATCAAAATCATTACAGGGGTAAATTCCTGCCATCCCGTTGACACATGCAGCGCCCGTATTTTCCACCACCACTAATGGGGGTAGACTGGGACCTGGTTCGGATGTATCAGGGGTTTGAGGTTCAGGTGCTGGATCTGTAGGATCGTCTGAATTACAACTCCAAAAGACCAATAAACTAAAGAGCAAAACAATTCTGTAGGACATGAACAATTTTTTAAGCACCAAATATACAATTAATATAAGCTGTGTTGGGTTCAGAGAAATGTTAAACAAGGCGTTAAATCCAAATCAGGATATGTATTTTTGCATCATGTTTGAAGATAAAAAACCAACAAGAACTCCCTTGGAAAGCCTTGGAGAATTTGGATTGATAAAGCACCTAACTCAAAATTTTAGTCCTAAAAACGAAAGCACGCAACTGGGTATTGGAGACGATGCTGCAGTCGTTGCCTATGGATCGGATCAAGGACTGGTCAGTACAGATCTCTTGCTGGAAGGGATTCACTTTGATCTGTCTTATGTGCCCTTAAAACATTTGGGCTATAAAAGTGTGGTTGTTAATCTTTCAGACATCTATGCTATGGGAGGCCTCCCTACTCAGATCACGGTTTCTGTAGGAGTATCGAATCGTTTTCCGGTAGAAGCCTTAGAAGAGCTGTATCAGGGTATTCATTTGGCCTGTCAAAAATATGGGGTGGACCTTGTGGGAGGAGATACGAGTAGCAGTAAACAAGGACTTGTTATATCCGTGACAGCTCTTGGAAGCTGTGATGCCTCTGCTGTTGTACACCGTTCGGGGGCGCAACAAGGTGATTTACTTTTGGTCAGTGGAGATTTAGGTGCTGCTTATATGGGGCTGCAGGTTTTGGAACGTGAAAAAGCGGTTTTTGAAGTCAATCCACAAAATCAGCCGGATCTATCCGATTATGCTTACTGTGTGGGTCGGCAACTGAAACCTGAGGCACGAAAAGATGTGGTAGAATTACTCCAGGAACTTGAAATTCGGCCCACTTCAATGATTGATATCAGCGATGGTTTATCATCAGAAATTATCCATCTGACCCAAGCATCCCAACTGGGTTGTGCCATTTATGAGGATAAGCTTCCGATGGATCCAGAGATGCTTAAACTCTGCGACGAATTTAAGATCCCCAATACCACTGCAGCGCTCGAAGGAGGGGAAGACTACGAACTTTTATTTTCGATCCGTCCGGAAGATTTTTCAAAAGTTAAAGATCATCCCTATCTCACACCTATCGGGCATTTTAAGGCAAAAGAAGATGGGGTGCATTTGATTACCGGCTTGGGACAGCAAGTCGAGCTAAGTGCTCAAGGATGGAAAAACTTTAAGGGCTAACCCAGAGCTACATCCAAAGTCATCATCACTATAAAGCCTCCTATAAAACCTAGGGTTGCTATATCTGTGTATTTATCTAATTGTGTTTCGGGAATTACTTCCTCCACCACCACGAAAATCATGGCTCCGGCGGCAAAAGCCAAAGCATACGGAAGAATGGGGGTAAAAAAAGTAACAGCCAAAGCTCCCAAAACGGCAGCTACCGGTTCTACAGCAGCCGATAATTGACCGTACCAAAAGCTCTTAAAGCGACTCACTCCTTGTCGGCGTAGGGGCATGGAAACAGCGATTCCCTCGGGGAAGTTTTGAATTCCAATCCCCAAAGCCAGTACAACAGCACCAGCAATAGAAGCTTCGGGCAATCCGGCAGCAACCCCCCCAAATAAAACTCCAACCGCTAAGCCTTCAGGAATATTGTGGAGTGTGATGGCCAAAACCAAGAGTGTGGTCCGTCTCCAAGGGGTTTTAATGCCTTCGCTTTCTTTAAAATTGATATGAATATGGGGCAATACCTTATCCAAAGCGAAGATGAACAAAGCGCCTAAACCAAAACCGATCACAGAAGGCATCACTTTCTGAAAGCCTTCTCCCGGACTCATTTCGATTCCAGGGGCTAACAAGCTCCAAAAACTTGCAGCCACCATGACTCCGCCCGTAAAACCGAGCATACCGTCTAGTACGGCGCGATTCATGTTTTTAAAGAAAAAAACAAATGAGGCTCCAAAGGCCGTTAGTCCCCAAGTAAATAAGGTGGCATAAAGGGCTCCGAGAACTGGATCGGTGTTTTCAAAAAAGGCAACTATAGCATCCATACTTTTTAAGGATTTCAAATCCACTGCAAAAATACTGAAAATTATGATCCCTCAGCATCAGGGCATTAGCTGGATTTATGTACTTTTGAGAGCTATCGAAAGGGAAAAAACATACGACTATATCATTTGTGGTGGGGGTGCATCGGGGCTGCTATTGACTCAAAAATTAGCCGAAGATCCATTCTTTAGGGACAAAAAAATTGCACTCGTAGAAAAAGACATCAAGAATCAAAACGATCGGACTTGGTGTTTTTGGGAAAATTCTTCAGGCAGCTTTGACCATCTGCTGCATACCCAATGGGAAGAGGGTTATTTTGGCTCGGCTCATTTCACTTCTGAATTTTCGTTGCAGCCTTTTAGCTATAAGATGCTTCGGTCCAAGCCTTTTTACGAGGCCTGCCAACATATTCTAGACAACTCCCCTCAGGTGGATCGTATCCAAGCAGAAGTTATTGCTATTGAAGATCAAAAAGATGTACATCGGGTGCGAACTTCAGGAGAAACCCTTTATGGAAAACGCATATTCTCCAGTCTTTTTGACCCCAAAATTTTGGAGCAACAAAAGAAATATCCTGTTTTACAACAGCATTTTTTGGGCTGGTATGTGACTACAGAAAAGGCTGTTTTTGATCCGAATCGGATTCATTTTATGGATTTTGATATCCCTCAAGACGGAGCTACTCGTTTTATCTATGTATTGCCATTTTCCGAAACTGAAGCTTTGGTGGAATACACCTTGTTTTCTGCTGATCTTTTGACTCTTCAGGAATATGAGAGGGGTATTAAATCCTACTTAGAATCCTTGGACTGTGGGACCTATAGCATAAATGAAACGGAACAAGGTTCGATTCCTATGACCTCTTATCGGTTCGATCGTCACAACAGCCATCATTTGATGCATATAGGAACGGCAGGTGGGTGGACCAAGGCGAGTACTGGATTTACCTTTAAAAAAACGACAGAAAAAATAGATGCCCTAGTGGCTTTTTTAAAAACAGAAAAACCCTTTAGCCGCTTTTGGAAACCCGATCGGTTTTGGTTCTACGACCTTCTTTTTTTAGATGTTTTGGCTCAGCACAATGCTTACGGACACGAACTCTTTCGGATGATGTTTCAAAAAAATGATCCCGAAGTGATTCTCAAATTTTTGGATGAAAAAACAAGCTTTTGGGAGGAAATTCGAATCATGATCTCCTTCCCTATTCCACTATTCGTAAAAGCCTTGTGGAAGCGACTGTTTTAGAAAGTTCTTCCCATAAGTGTTTCGGCAAACGCTTTTAGGGACTCTTTTTTGTCCGTAGCCATTTCCATTTGTTCAAGCGTTTTAAATGCTTGAGTTCCTTGAGCTTTAATTTCATGGCTGAGCGCTGTTGGAGTTCCCGCTTTTTTAAACAGGGCTTTTACCTGTTCAATTTTTTGCTCTGTATGGGTGTGCTCCGATGTGTATAATTCTTCCAATGCGTTTCGATCCGAGGTATCTAAGTTCTTTTGAGCATGAAGAAACAACCAGGTTTTTTTGTTTTCAATGATATCCCCTCCGACTTGTTTCCCAAAAGTTTTGGGGTCGCCATAGGTGTCTAAATAATCGTCTAACAACTGAAAGGATACCCCAAGTTGCTTCCCAAAATCATACAATTGTTGGGTCAACTCAGGAGATGCTCCACCTACCCGAGCCCCCATCGCCAAAGCACAACCTAAAAGCACTGCCGTTTTGTAGGTGATCATTTGCATATAGGCTTCTAAGCTAACCTCCGATTGTTTTGGGAAATCCATATCCCATTGTTGCCCTTCACAAACCTCTTGAGCGGTTTTACTAAATAAGCCCATGAGTTGTGCAAACAATTCGGGGGGGTAGTTTTCTAAATATTGATAGGCATTGACCAACATCACATCCCCAGAAAGAATGGCCGTATTGACATCCCACTTTTCGTGGACGGTGGGCTTGCCTCTGCGCAGTGGTGCCTCGTCCATAATATCGTCGTGTACCAAACTAAAGTTATGAAACACCTCGACTGCCATGGCGGCTGCAAGAGCATCTTTGGGGGAACCTCCTACAACTTCGGCTCCTAAAAGCACCATACACGGCCGAACTCTTTTGCCCCCCAATTGTAAAATATAAGAAGTGGGATTGTATAAATTTTGAGGTTCTCGGGTTTGGATTTGGCGCTCGAGGTATTCTTGAAAGAGTTGCCGATGATGGTCCAAAAACATAGGTTTGAAATTTTGTTTAAAGGTACATCTAAATTGTTTAACGATAAATTAACGTAAACGCCCGAAACTTTTTTGGTAGTAAAAGTTTCTTCCACTATTTTTGGCGAAAATTGCTGTGGAAAAGGAAATTCTTCTTCGAGCCAAAAAACTGTTCTTTCAGTTGGGGTTTAAGAGCGTTACTATGGACGACATTGCTCGAGAAATGTCTATTTCCAAAAAAACGATCTACGAATTTTTTGAGAATAAAACAGTCCTTATCGAACGCTGCGTTGAGGTTTTATTTATAGAAACCATGCAGGGGATCAAGGACATCCGCACGCATCAGGTCGATCCCATTCAGGAACTCTTTATCGTTAAACAGAAAGTTGTTCATCTGTTGGGGCGAACATCTCAATCGGCTCGTTTCCAGCTGCAAAAATATTATCCCGAAATCCACCGAAGTTTAGAGCATAAAAAATTAGAAATTCTCGGAGGGGTATTTAAGGAAAGTATCCACGACGGGATCCAACGAGGACTTTTCCGTTCGGAAATAGATCCCGATTTTGTTACGCGGGTCTACTTCAACGGCATCGGCGGATTTCAAGACATACATCTGTTTCCCGAAGAAATGTTCGATGTGGAATATTGTTTCCAATCTTTTATCGAATATCACCTTCGAGCGATCAGTACCCCTAAAGGGATTACCCTTTTAGAACAATACAAATCTCAAGAACACAAATTACATCCCAACTTTTAGAAACACCCTTATGATTACAGCAGTTAATTCTAATGGATCACTTCCCCGCCGGTTTTGGTATTTTATGATGCTTTGGGGGCTCGGATGGGTCCTTCATGCTCAAGAAAATCCGGTTCCTAAAGTATGGACCCTCCCGGAGGCCATTTCTTATGGAATGGAAAATAACCGACAGATTCGGAATGCGGATATCGAAGTACAAAAAGCCATCAAGGAAAAGTGGAAAACCATAGCCACAGGGCTTCCACAAATCAGCGCTTCCTCTGAATATTCGAATTTTTTAAGACTTCCCGTAAGTTTAGTTCCAGCAGAATTTTTTGGGGGACAGGCAGGTTCATTTGCAGAGGTTCAGTTTGGAACAGAACAAAATTTGGCTGGATCGGTTCGTTGGGATCAGTTGATTTTCGACGGTTCCTATATAGTGGGCTTACAAGCCACCCGCGTATACCTCCAAATTTCTGAGAACATCTTCGAAAAAACACAATTGGAAGTCAAAAAAGGGATCGTTGAAGCCTATACTGCAGTTTTGTTTGCCGATGAAAATGTTGCCATTACTCTTCAAAACAAGGAGGTCTTGGAACAAACCCTATCGGAACTCCACGCCCTTTTCCGGAATGGATTCGAAGAAGAAGAGAGTGTAGAGCAAATGCGATTAACCCTTGCGGGGATCGAATCTCAACTGCGTTATGGGCGTCGGATGCAAAAAGTAACTCGTGGATATCTGGCACTGCTCTTAGGCTTAGACCCCGATCAGCCGATGGAGCTACAGGAACAATTGGAAGATTTATTGGTGGAAGCCAACGCCTCCCAGTTCAGAACGGCAGAACCCGATCTGAATAATAATGCAGATATCAAAATTGCTCAAAACGATCTGTCTTCTCAAAAACTGCTGTACAAATTAGAAAAATCGAAGGCGCTTCCTCGTTTATCTGCATTTCTAAGCGGTACATATACAGGAAATAGTAACGAATTTACTTTTTTAGAACCCGATCAGAAGTGGTTTGGTTCTTCTCTTTTTGGATTAAGTCTGCGGATTCCCATTTTTAGTTCTTTGGGGCGATCGGCTAGTTCACAAAAAGCTAAATTATCGGTTCTTAAAGCCGAAAATACCTTGACCGAAACGGAAGACCGTATTCGTTTAGAAATCGAAAGAAGCGAATCGGCCCTAGAATTGGCTTTGGAAAACTACGGTACTCAAAAAGAGAGTCTGGTTTTAGCTGAACGAATCGAAAAGAAAAATCGGACTAAATTTTTTGAAGGAATGGCCAGTGCATTTGAATTACGCCAGGCGCAAATGCAGCTATACAGCTCTCAAAATCAGCTGTTATCCGCCATCCAAGAAGTGGTCAACAGTGCCACTGCATTAGAAACTTTACTCAATAGCCCCCAACCCGAAAATACGATCGAATGAAACTAAT
>WTJH01000086.1:0-8501 GCA_011524915.1 Flavobacteriales bacterium
TAATCGAAGAAGCCGACGAACACCAAGTGTTTTATGCAGTTGCAGATCTCGGCAGCAATCTAGCGATTGCTTCAGGTTCAGGAGACACAGAAGACGGAGATGGCAATCCTGTTCTATTGCAAACCCAATGGACTACCGTTGCTGCCTCTAGCGGAACCGTTCGCGTATTTCTGATTCATGAGCCTACGACTAAAACCGGAACTTCACGAGATGACTTTGGTGGAGAAACGGACGTTGAGGTAAACTTTACGGTTACCATAGAGTAATTCAACCAATCTTCAATCCCGTTTCAACTGAATTGGAACGGGATTTTTTTTCTATGAAATTTCCCCAACCTTTACGCTTGTTGTGTTTTATATGGCTGCTCAGCTACGGGGAAATGTATGCGCAAGAGTGTAATCGCGAGTTGTTTGTTGAGGTCATCGACCTCCACGACGGTCAGCCCCTGTCTGGCGCTCGTATAGAGCTTTTAGAATCCAAAAGAAGTTTGGTGACCAGCGATTCTGGAATGGTGGTTTTTTTAGAGGTCTGTAAAGGCCCGCAAACGCTCCTGATCGAACATCCGGACTGTATGCCCATCACGCAAAGGGTTCGAATTCAAAAAAATAATTATGTAAAAATTAAACTGGAGCATCACATCAATGAGCTTCAGGAGATCATTGTTGCAGAACAAAAAGTTCGGAAAGGTTCGCCTACAGCTGCAGAGCGTGTTTTAAAAACAGTTGAAATTAATTCCTATCAATCCGCTAGTTTGGGAGACGTTTTGGAAGGCGTTAGTGGAATTTCAAATATCCGAACGGGACATCATATTGCCAAGCCCGTGCTTCACGGAATGTCTGGAAGCCGCTTAGGGATTGTACAAGACGGGACCCGAATCCGAGATCAGGAATGGGGAAGCGATCATGCCCCAAGTATTGATGCGGCAAGTACGGATCGGATCCGAATCGTTAAAGGAGGAGCTGCCTTGCGTTATGGCGGAGATACGGCTGCTGGAGTAATTCTCATGGAAAGACTTCCAGTGCCTTTGATGGATTCTCTTTACGGAAACTTTTCTACGGATTTTCAGTCCAATGGGAGAGGCCTAAGCAGTGTAGGGAAACTTCAGATAGCTAGGAGTAAAGGGAGTTATGGGGGTTTTCAGTTTCATGTCAAAAGACGGGGAGACTTGGAAGCACCGGGACATGAACTCAGCAACACGGGAACAGAAAAAAGAGCTTTTAACCTCCATTGGGGGCTTCAAAACATCAATCGGCAATTCGAAATTCGCTACCGCTATTTAGATGAAAATTTGGGAATCCTTCGGGCTGCACATATCGGAAATGTTTCCGATCTGGTTCGGGCGCTGCGGTCACCAACACCTTTATATATCGCCCCTTTTAGCTACGACATCAATGCCCCAAAGCAAAGCAACCGACATCATCAAGCACATCTGCGCTATCATTTCTACGATGCTCAAGAAAACCGCTGGCAATGGGACTATGACTTCCAGCAAAATACCCGAAGAGAATACGACGTCCGAAGAGATAGCGAAGACAAACGGCCATCGATTGATATGGATTTAACGACCCATAGTTTATTGGGTCATTTTCGAAGAAAAGCAGCAGATCTTCAATGGGAAAGTGGGGTAGCAGGGAGTTTTCAGCGCAATTTTTCGAATCCTACGACAGGGGTCAAACGCTTAATTCCGGACTATTATCAGACCACTCTAGGAGGCTATGCCAATGCCACCTATCGCCCTTCGAACCAATGGGTGTGGGAGGCCGGAATCCGCTATGATTATCATTTTTTGGATGTTAAAAAATATTTTAAAAGCCGCCGCTGGCAAGCCTTGGGATATGACAACCGATTTACGGATTTAGTCATTCGCGATTCGGGAACTCAGGTATTGATTCAGAATCTTTTGCACTTTCATATGTTGAGCTTTACCACGGGAGCTCAGATCGATCTTTCTTCCAATTGGCGTTTGGGAATCAACTATGCGCTTAGCGACCGTCCTCCAAATCCGGGAGAACTCTTTAGCGATGGCCTGCACCATTCTTTAGCGATTATACAGTATGGAGATATGGAACTCACCAACGAACGTATGCATAAGCTTCATCTTAATCTGCAACAGAAGTCCTCAAATTTCGATTGGGAAGTAGAAGCCTATGGAGGCTATTCTGGGAGTTATATTTTAGAAGAACCTCAAGGCTTGGAAACCACTACCCGAGGGGCTTTTCCGGCTTGGCAGTACCGAGCGGTGACTGCTCGATTGTGGGGACTAGATGCCGATGCCACCTGGCAATTTCATCCACAAATCCAATGGAGTTCACAAGCTGCAACTGTAGTAGGGGAGAACCGATCCGATAATACCCCTTTAATCGATATTCCTCCTTTTAACTTCAAGCAAAAATTCCAGTGGACCACCAAAAATTCCCGGACGTTGAGCCTCGCTCTCCAGCATGAGTTTGTGGACAAACAAACCCGAGCCCCGGAACTTATTACCCCCTACAACATCATTCAAAACGGTGAGATTGTTTATGGTTCCATCGATTTAGGTGCTCCTGAAGAGGCCTATCATTTATTTGGATTTTCGTTGACTTGGAATACCCAACTGTGGGGGCTTCAGTCGAGCTGGATTCTTCAAGGGCAGAATATTTTTAATCGGACGTATAGGAATTATTTGAATCGAATGCGTTATTTTTCTGCTGAAATGGGGCAAAACTACCAATTACAAATACGATTTGAATTCTAAGTCATTACCACAATTGAGGGTCGCTTTGGCACTCTATGTGCTGTTTGGTCTGATCTATCTCGGAAGTTATTGGGCTGAACTTCCAGAAGTACGTACTGTTCTCAAGCCCTTTCTTATCCCTCTTTTATCCTATTTCTATTGGGGGCGAGCTTCCATCCGAAAGACGGCCATACTCGGAGCGCTGTTTTTTTCGTTTTTAGGCGATGTGTTTCTGATGGGTTCTGGGACTTTGTTTTTTTTGTTGGGATTGTCCAGTTTTTTAGGAGCACATCTCTGTTATATGCGTGTTCTTTGGCCCTTGTGGAAACCGCTAGCAATCAAAGTTAAAGTGATCCCGCTGCTGCTGTATGGAGTCTATGCCTGCGGATTATTATCTTTTTTATGGCCGGTTTTGGAGGAACTGAAAGTTCCGGTATGTATCTACGCTCTTGCGCTTTGTGGCCATGGAGTGCTGAGTTTAAGTTTGGCCCTTGCCCAAGGGCAACGTTCCTGGTATTTAGCCTTGGGTGTATTTCTATTCATCCTATCGGATAGTATGATTGCACTGAATAGTTTTTATTTTAATGCAGACTATTTTAGGGAGTGGGTGATGGCTACCTATTTAAGTGCCCAAGCGTTAATTATTTTGTATTTTATACATATCAATCAGCAAGAATCATGAACAAATTAGCACGACTGCTCATTCTAATCTTATGTATATCCTTTGGAGCTTATGCCCAAGACGAGGCGGAACTTAGCGATGAAGAATATTATCAGTTGTATCCAGAACCTTTGAACGATCCCAGTTCCGAGGGGCAACGATTTTTTGTGGAAGACCTGTTAGACGTGGCGGGCTATGTTCCCGAACGTATAGAAATTTATCAAAGCCTTCCCAACAATGCTCGAGTCTTTAGAGTCCGATTCGATTCCATCAACGGGGCTTTTATGTTTGTGCGCTGGGACAAAAAAAATAAGGAGAATGTACTGGCCAATAAACTGATCGATCCCGGGGTGTATTTAAACTTGAAGACTGCCCAAGAGATCATGCGAAAGCAAACCGATCAGGCAAGTTTCGGTGTCGATGATGTAGCGCTGCAAGCTTCCGATCAGGAACAGATCAATAGTGGAGAGTTGCAAGAATTCAGAGAAGAATACAAGCTCCAGGAAGAAGAGAAAAAACTCAAGGAAATGGAAGAACGGATGCGACAGAAAATGAAAAGTCGCCGCCGCCGCAAACGCAATTAACCTAGGGTAACGGTCAGCGTATTGCCGCTGATGGCTGTACTGTGACACATAAGCCCTCCATCGCAGTTCTGATTGTAAGTATTCCCATGGTAGGAACAGGTAAATACTCCATCCGCAAAAGACCAACCGTCTCGATTGCCCTGATGTGGACAAGCGTTATCGAAAGCGCGTATGGTTTCGGCATCTATGCGTAACAAGAGTAAATTTTCTGCCGTATAGTTTACCCAACCCCCAATATCATTAAGAACCGTAAACATATCCTGTGTTAGGTCGATAGTAATCACTCTATCCTGACCATCTGTGCTTGGATTTTGCCCCGAAGGTTCAGGGGTTGGTTCCATTCCATAATTATCATCAGAACCGTCAGAACTACAGGCTTCCAACAGTGGGATGCCAAAGGCGGCAAATACAATTGGTGCACAAGCGGTTTTTAAAAAAGCTCGTCTGTTGTTTTTCGTCTCCATCTTTTTTGTTTAAATATAAACAATAAAAATTAAACAATATTTATATTTTTGTCTGAAAATAACACCCTTATTTATGCGGCATCTTATCGCAATCTCCCTTCTTTTCTCCTCACTTTTTGGTACAGCACAACAACTCGGACAGCTCAGTGGTCGAGTGGTTGATGCACAATCCGAACTTCCCTTACCCGGGGCAACCGTAGTGTTAGACGGAACCAGTTTAGGTGCGGTAACAGACGATGAAGGATATTTTATTTTAGAGAATGTTCCTACGGCTTCCTACAATATTCGATGCTCGTATATCGGTTTTCAACCCCAAACACTCTACAATATAATTGTTAAATCGGTAGGAACTCCGCCTTTGCTGTTTAGGCTAGCGGAAGCGGAAAATAGCCTAGATGAAATTGTTGTTTCGGAACGGCCCTTTAAGACGTCTAAGGAAACGCCTTTATCTGTTCAATCCTTTTCTGCAGTCGAAATTGAGACCTACCCTGGAGGGAACAACGATATTGCTAAGGTGGTCCAGAGTATGCCTGGAGTATCTCCATCCATTGGTGGTTTTCGGAACGATATCATCATCCGTGGAGGTGCGCCCAATGAAACTGTATATTATCTAGACGGAATAGAAATTCCCAATATCAATCATTTCAGTACCCAAGGAAGTGCTGGGGGGCCAGTAGGGATGCTTAATGTCTCTTTTGTTCGGGAGGTTACCCTCGCAAGTTCGGCCTTTGGGGCAGAATACGACAATCCTTTATCGGGTGTCTTGGCTTTCGAACAACGGGAAGGGAATCCCAATCGTTTTGGGGGAAATTTCCGTGTGGGAGCTTCTGAAGCAGCACTTACCCTAGAAGGGCCTTTGTTTAAAAAAGAAGACGCTCCTGCCCAAACAACAGCTTTATTTTCGGTTCGCCGCAGCTATTTACAATTCATTTTTGAGCTTGTGGGATTACCGATTCGCCCAGATTATTGGGACTATCAGTGGAAAATTCAGCATAAAATAGACACCTACAATACCTTAAACTTTATTGGTTTAGGGTCTATAGACGACTTTTCTGTCAAAGCGCCAGACGATTTTGACGCAGCCCAACAGGCTACTTTAGAACAAGTGCCTATCATTCAGCAAAAATCGATTACCAGTGGCGTTTCATGGAATCGAAAATTTAAGGATGGTTCGGGCCAACAAAATCTTGCATTAAGTACCAATCGACTGGACAATTTATTTTCTCGCTATCAGGACAATGAAAATATGAGTGGAATTCTGTTCCAGAACGATTCCTTCGAATGGGAAACCAAACTAAGGTTCAATTCGGTTCACTATACTCAGGATTGGAAGTGGAGTTGGGGCTTTAATATTCAGAACTCCTCCTACGAAAACCGGACCCAAATTGTTCGTTCCAACCTCAACTACAGCACGAGCATTGATTTTCTTAAATACGGAATGTTTGTAAAAGGAAGTCGTAGTTTTTGGGAAGATCGCTTGGATTTTTCATGGGGGATCAGAACCGATGCAGATGGATTTTTGGAAAACTCCTCCCTCTTAAAAAATATATCTCCACGTTTGTCTTTATCCTATGCCCTGACGACAGACGGATTGTGGAAATTCAATGCTTCTGCAGGGCGTTATTTTAAATTGCCTCCCTACACCATGTTGGGTTATAGAGATCAAAACAATCGTTTGGTCAATCGAAATATTGAATATACCCGTAGCGACCACTTGGTGGCTGGGATCGAATATAATTTGGGGCGAGCAGCCCGAATTACGACAGAGCTTTTCTATAAAAAGTACGGAAATTATCCCATTTCAATTCTGGACGGCGTATCTCTGGCCAACAAGGGAGCCGATTTTGAAGTGTTGGGGAACGAGGCAGTCCAAACCGATGGAGCAGGTGAAAGCACAGGGGTGGAACTCCTATACCAACAAAAGCTCAGTAAAAACTTTTACGGAGTTTTTGCCTATACCTATTTCAAGAGCCAGTTTACGGGAAGCGATGGGCGCTACCGACCCTCTGTTTGGGACAGCAGGCACCTACTTTCGTTTTCGGGTGGATATAAACTTCCCAAAAGTTGGGAAATTTCGGCCCGCTGGCGCTATGCCGGAAAAACGCCCTATGTGCCTACAGACAGCACTGCAAGTTTAGCCGCTTATCCTGAAATTGTATTGGATTATAATCGCTTAGGGGAGACCTATTTGGATCCTTTTTCGGTCGCCGATATTCGATTCGATAAAAAATGGAATTTTAAACGCTTTTCCTTTAATTTCTATCTGGAGGTCCAAAACTTTTTAGCGGCACAAGTACCCCAACCAGAAGAATATGGACTGAGTAGAGATACAGACGGCAATATTCTTCAGCCTTTAAGTTTAGAAGAAATAGATGTCAATTCGAGTGCCATCCCAATTCCGTCCTTTGGACTGGTGTTAGATTTTTAGGAGTACAGCTCGGTATATCCCTCAGGAAGTTTAAGGCTTAATTTTTGTTGTTCCCGGTCGATGGATTCGATCAGGTCGTCGTGAATAGGGACCAAAAGCGTTTGGCCTTCTTTTTCAATTTCTATTAGGGCTTGAGCCGATTGGTCCTGAACTTGAGTAACCCGACCTAAAAAGGTGCTGGAATCCCAGACTTCAAAACCTACAATTTCGTGAAAGTAAAACTGCTTGCCTTCCAAAGGAGGGAGTGCCGCTAAAGGGAGGTAGAGTTTTTTACGCATCAGAGCGTTGGCACTTGCTTCGTCGTCTACATCCTCAAATTTGATCCGTAATAAGGCACTTTTGTGGAGGCGAATTTGGTCAATAAAAAAAGGAATCAGTCCTGTGGGAAGTTCCACAAAAACTGATTCCAATGTTTCATAAATCTCGGGCTGATCGCTTTCTATTTTTACCAGAACCTCTCCTCGAAAACTATATTTTGAGGTGATGGTTCCTAAGTAGAAACAATCCTCGAGTTGCATGATTGCTTATTCTTCGCTTGCAGCGTCTGCTTCGGGAGCTTCCTCTGCAGCTTCTTCTGCTGCTGGAGCTTCCTCTGCGGCAGCTTCAACCTCTGCAGCTTCTTCTGCTGCTGGAGCTTCTTCTGCGGCGGCCTCAGCTTCTGCTTCTGCAGCGGCAGCCAAACGCTTTTCGTTGATTTCTTTTTCAGCGGCAAGAGCTTTGGCGCGTGCTTCAGCTTCTTCAGCGCTTAAACCATCTTTTTTCGCTTGGATTTTAGCTTCTTTAGCCTCTACCCATGCCTCAAATTTCTTATCGGCTTCTTCGGCGCTGAGTGCTCCTTTTCGAACTCCTCCATTGAGGTGATGCTTGAGAAGTACTCCACGATAAGACAAAAGCGTACGTGCGGTGTCACTGGGTTGTGCTCCATTTTCCAACCACTTTACGGCAGCATCTACATTGATGTCTACAGAAGCGGGATTGGTGTTGGGGTTGTAGGTTCCGATTTTTTCGAGATAGCGACCATCGCGCTTAGCACGTGAGTCTGCAGCTACTACCCAATAGAAGGGTTTTCCTTTTTTTCCGTGTCGTTGAAGACGTATTCTTACTGGCATATCAAATTAAATTGTGTGGGTGCCCGACCCACGGGTTATTAATACAAGGCCGCAAAAGTAACTCAAAATAAATGGCTTACCTAATCCTTTTGCTTTTATTTGGTCATATTTTCCAAAAGCTCATCCATTTTTTTAATGTTGGCAGGGTTGTAGCCCATGGCATTAAACACGATTTGCCCTTCGGGATCAACAATAATATTCGTCGGGTAAGACATGATTTTTATTTTTTGTAAAAAGCCCATCTGATTGGTGATAATATTAAAGTCGAACTTTTCACGTTCCAAAAACGAGTTGATTTCATCATCAGAATCAAAGGTTACCGCTAAAAACTGGATGTTGCTGTGTTCTTTATACTTCTCAACCAAATCGTTCAGTTCTGGGATTTCCATTATACAAGGCTTGCATTTAACAAACCAAGTATTGATTACCAGAATATTACCGCTTGTATTGGATTTAGAAATGGTGTTTCCCGATCGATCTGTAAACTCAAAGTCTGGGATGGTTTTGCCCTCAGCTACAGGAGAATTTTTCATCATTTCTTC
>WTJH01000086.1:8601-24586 GCA_011524915.1 Flavobacteriales bacterium
CAAAGTCTGGGATGGTTTTGCCCTCAGCTACAGGAGAATTTTTCATCATTTCTTCTTCTTGTTTTATCATTTCCAATTCCATGGAATTGAATTCTCGGAGTTGGGCGGCAACGATATCTTTTTCTCCCTTTTTTCGAAAAAAATCAACTGCTGCAGTCCTATTCATAAGGGCTTCCGAAAATTTTTGGGCTGAGATTACTTTACCCGCTCGACTGTACATGGCAAGAGGGTTGTTTTTATAGGTCATTCCAATTTTTTCATCAAGTGAAATGTCTTGTCCATATGAATTCAATTCATAGGGAGAGATCATTTCTAGGTCATCAGGAATTTGTGCCTGAAGCAGTTGAGGGATGACTAGGAGTAAGCTCAATTGAAACAGGAATTTAAGGGTGTTCATACAGGAATTCATAAGAGGTGTAATTTTTGGGTTAACGTGTAAGGTATTAAGATTTGTCATAGGGGCTTCACAAGGAAAGGTTAAGGTTATTGAGCGGCGATTTCCAATAGGATTTTAGCCAATTGATCGGGCATAGAAAAGTTTGGGGTATGGCTACTTTTAAGACTAAAGGATTTTACCACTCTTCCTTCATACATACTTCTTTGAACGGAGATGGAAATGGCACGGTCTTCGGTACATTCTATATAATATTTAGGAATTTTTCCCCAACGTTCCTCGCTAACTTCCAACTCGTAGGAAAGGGGAGCGGCGGGTTCTGGTACAATTTTGGAAGCCACTTGATTAAAGGTTTCCAAAGGGGTATCGTGCGCAAACGCCTCATGAATTTTATCTTCTTTGACTAGGGCTTGGGTTTGATCTTCGGACAAATAAAAATTTTCAACGGCTAAAGACCCTTCTACACCTTTGACTGCCTTAAAAAAGGAACCTCCTTGGGGAAGTAAAAATGCGGTTAAATAGACAATGGATTTGACTTTATAGGGACGCAGTTCTGCAACACGACTCACCGTGATACCATTGAAGCTGTGTCCAACAAGGACTACTTCTTCGGTTTGACTGTCCAATATCTGAGTAAGCGTTTGGACATAATCTTCCATAGTTATATCCCCAGCCGGTATCGTAGAATTTCCATGCCCAGGCAAATCAGGTGCAATTACCCGGTGGCCGGCATTTTCGATTTCTTTTTTAACAGCAGACCACTGCCAAGATCCGAGCCAAGCAGAATGCACTAAAACAAAGGTTGTCGGGGATTCAGGGCTCTTTTTTTTCTCTTTGGGTGCTGCTTGTTTACAGCTCATAAGCCCGATAGCCACAAGGGCGAGTAGGTAGGTTTTCATAAGATTGGGGTTTTGGGGGGTTATAAAAATATCCCGCCCGATTTCGGGCGGGATTGAAAAAATATTTTAATAATTGAACAAATAATCGATGTCGAGTTCTTGCACTTGACCCAGTTGAGAAAGTGCATTCAGGTCTACATCGTTGCGATTTCCAACGATTACCGCATCAAACTTTTGATTTTTGATGGTGTTGTTAAAGAAGCTTTCTAAATCCGAGAACTGCATCTGTTGCAGGGCTGCATAGGTGTCCTTACGAGTATCGTAATCCAGTCCACGTTTTTGAAGGCTTTCATAGGTCCAGAAAATATCCGCTTTGGTAATGCGTTCGTTCTGTAGTTTTTGGATGGCCGATTGTCGGGCAATCTCGAATTGCTCGGGAATTTCAGGCATTTTTTCGAGCAGGGTTTGCATGGCTCCAACAGCCTGTGGGATCTTATTGGCTTGAGTACCAATATAATTGTACAGGTAGTCTGAGGTTTTGTTGTCGGAAGCTTGCGAATAGATCGAAAATGCAGAGTATGCCAAAGACTGTGATTCTCTTAATTCTTGGAATACAATGGACGAAAGCCCTGAGCCAAAGTAGGAATTATACATTTCGGTAGCGGCATCCAACTGAGGGTCATAGCCCTGACCTTTGCCCAACAAAATGAGTTCGGCTTGTACCATATCATAATTGGCAAAATACACCTGATTGCTGGGGTCTTTTTCGGTATAGGTTTTCGCTTCCGGGTAGGCTTTTAAAGGAGTTTCTACCGGATGGTTGGCCTCTAATGCACTTTGCATCCCTGCCAGGTCTTTCCCGTAATAGAACATTCGGTGTTGGTAGTTGCGAATGTCTTGAACTAAGCTCACCAAATCCTGCGGGTCAATACTTTTTAGGCTGTCTAAAGAAACGCTGTTGCGCAAGCGCGAATTTTCTCCGTATTGGGCAAAACTGCGAAGCCCCGTCCATAAAATACTTTGCTTGCTAGACTTGTTGTCTTTTCGAGCTTTTGCAATGGTCTCTATATATTTGTCATAGGCCTCTTGATCTACCTTTAGGGTATTGATCACTTGGTTGAGGAGCTGAACGCCAGCCCCCATATTCTCCCGAAGTCCAGAGAGAGATAGGGTAGTTCTGTCATTGCCTACATTAGACCCCAGGCTAATACCGAGTTTATAAAACTCTTTTTTCACCTCTTCGGCACTTAGCTCGCTGGTGCCTAGATAATCGAAATATCGAAAAGCATAGGAAAGCATAGGCATATGATCGCTGCCCATATCAAAGATAAAGTAGAGTTCGGCCAGATCATTTGTTTTGTTTTCGATGTGCGCCAATTCAAGCCCGTTGGCTAAGCTGGTTTTTTGAATTTCTGTTGCGAAGTCTACAAAAACAGGCTCTGTACTTCCGGCCGGCATCATATTGAAGGCCTGAATAAATTTCGACTGCTTGTCGCGGTTCAATGCCACAGGAGTGATACCTGGATTTTCGACCTTCACCAAGTCTTTGCTTTCTCCTTGGCGTTTGTAGGCCACTACATAATTGTCTCGGAGATGTTCTTGGGCATAGGCTACTAGATCTGCTTTGCTGATTTTTCGAAGTTCATCCATAAAGGCAACTTTTTCGCTCCAATCTTGGAAGCTGATATAGGCATCCAGATATTCATAGGCAACATTAGAGATGTCTTCATACCCGCGCATATTGGAGAGCTTCATATCGTTGATAACGGCATCGATAAGCCATTCATCGAAATTTCCAGACTTGATATTTTCCAATTGTTCCAACATCAAATCTTTTACTTCCTCTAAGCTTTGCCCTTGTTTGGGTCGTCCGTTGAGGGTATACATTCCATAATCGATCATAAATCGGTTATAGGAGCCGGCACGCTGTACTTTTTGTTGTTGATTCAGATTTAAATCTAAAAGCCCCGCAGTACTATTACTCATCAGCATATCGATGAGTGTCATATATTTCTGGTCTTCAGATCCGACCCCTCCTGTCCGGAAGGCCACTTGAACGCTTTCGGCATCAGGACCAAAGACTTCTACTTCGATCGGAGCACTAATGGGTTGCTCTTGGGGTTGTTGTGGGTGACTGAGTTCCTTTTTTTCAAAACTTCCGAAGGAGGCGTCGACTTTTTGGATAGTCGTATCAAAGTCTAAATCTCCTACCAAAATTACCGCCATATTGTTGGGGACATAATAGGTGTCGAAATAATTGTGGATAGCCACCATCGAAGGGTTTTTTAAATGCTCTGCTTTTCCGATGGTCGTTTGTTGCCCATAGGGGTGGGTTGGGAAAAGCGCATCCATAAGAGCGAAGTTGATCTTGCGTCCATCGTTGTCTTGAGACCGATTAAACTCTTCATATACGGCTTCCAGTTCGGTATGGAATAGTCGTAAAACCAGTTGGCTAAAACGTTCCTTTTCAAGGGTCAACCACTTGTCTAGCTGATTGCTCGGAATTTTATTGATGTAAACCGTAAGTTCGTTGGATGTTCCGGCATTGGTACCTTCGGCCCCCAATGAAGCGACCATTTTGTCGTATTCGTTGGCAATTGATATTTGAGAAGCTTCTAAAGAAACTTTATCGATTTCCTGATAGATTTTCTTTTTTTCTTCGGGATCCGTAGCTGCTTTATGGTCTTCATATAGCTTTGAAATATTTTCCAGATAGGGCTTTTCGGCTTCCCAATTCTGTGTTCCAAAGTTAGAGGTTCCTTTAAAGAGCATATGCTCCAGATAGTGTGCTAAACCGGTATTGTCTGCCGGATCGTATACCGACCCTGCTCGAACGCCGACTAAGGTTTGGATTTTGGGTTCGTCTTTGTTTTGACTCAAATAAACCTTAAGGCCATTGTCTAAGGTGTAGAGCCGAAGACCTGTGGGGTCATTGGAGACGGTTTCATAGGTATAGCCATTGGTATCTGTGTGGGTGCTGACCTGAATACTTGAGCTATTGTTACTACACTGCACCAAGCCTAAGGCCAAGAGAAAAAGGGTTAGTTTTTTCATGATGAATTTAAAATGTCTTTAGTTGTTGTTTTTTTGGGCTACATAAAGTCCTCTAAATTAGCGATTTTATTCTAAAATCATCCCGGATTCTTGGAAGAAGAAAGTAGAAGTTGTATGCCCTGCGAAAAACCCCTACTTTTGCGCCCTAAATCATTTGATACATGGAAATTAAACGCGTGGACAACGGCGACTTAACAGCACTTGTAACTCTCTCATTGGAGCAAGCTGATTTTGCACCTAAAGTTGAAGAAATTTTAAGTGATTATCGTAAAAAGGCAAATATCCCAGGATTCCGAAAAGGAAAGGTTCCCATGGGAATGATTCGCAAACAATACCAAGATGCAGTTACCGCTGACGAAGTCAATAAGTTGTTGCAACAGCATTTAGATACCTACCTACAAGAAGAAAAGCTGGATATTTTAGGGCAGCCACTTCCCGTTATGAAGGATCAAATCGATTGGAAAGCGTCCGCTATTGATTTCGAATTTGAATTGGGATTAACCCCAGAATTTGAGGTTTCTTTAAAGTCTCGAAAAAAGGTAACCCGCTACAAAATAACTGCCGATGCCAAAATGGTAGATGAGCAATTGCAGTATATGCAAAAGCAGTATGGAAAATTGATTGCTCAGGATACGGTAGCCGAAGGAGTTGAAGTAACCGCTCAATTTCAGGACAGTACTCAAGAAATTGAAAGTTTAAGCACTTTCGAATTGGATAAGCTCAGTAAAGCTGCACAGAAAAAATTCAAGGGAGCTAAAGTCGGTGACACCCTTAGTTTGGATGCAACCAAGACCTTTGCTGATGCTGCAGCGACCCAACAGTTGCTCAAAATCAATGCCGAACAAGCAGAGGCCTTAACAGGAGATTTATCGATCGAAATTAAGGAAGTCAATCTTCGTGAACTCGCCACTCTCGATCAGGAGTTGTTCGATAAGTTATATGCTCCGGGAACTGTAACGACTGAAGCCGAATTACGCCAAAAGGTGGAGGAAGGATTAACCAAACAATTCGAACCTCAAGCCGACCAGAAGTTTATGAACGATGTGGTAGAGTTTTTGGTGGATCAGACTTCTTTTGAATTGCCAAACGACTTTTTAACCCGTTGGATTCAATCTACTTCCAAAGAGCCTTTGACGGATGAGCAAGCCGCTGAAGAATACGAAAAGTCAGAAAAAGGGATCCGATACCAACTCATTGAGGGGAAACTCATCAAAGGACATGAGCTGCAAGCGAATTTCGACGATCTTAAAGCTTTTGCTGGCGAACTTGTAGGGCGGCAGATGGCTCAATACGGACAAGCAGCACCCGAAGGTGAGGAACTCGACGGAATTGTTGCTCGAGTGTTGTCGAACCAAGAAGAAGCACGTCGTCTTTCGGAGCAGATGATGCAAGAACGAATGCTAAACTTCTACAAGGAAAATGCTCCCGCCAAAGAAAAAGAAGTAAGCTTCGAGGCCTTTGTGAAAGAAGCCTATAAGAACTAAAAATATTATCTTGCATAAAAGCACTGCTATGAATTACGGAAAAGAATTTAAAAAATACGCCATACAAAAACACGGGATCAATGCTATGTACTACGACAAAATCGTAAGTAGCATGACTCCCTACATCATTGAGGAACGCCAATTGAACGTAGCTCAAATGGACGTATTTTCTCGACTAATGATGGATCGCATTCTCTTTTTAGGGACGGCGATTGACGACAATGTTGCCAACATCATTCAGGCGCAACTTTTGTTTTTACAAAGTGTAGATGCCTCTCGAGATATTCAAATGTATATCAATAGCCCAGGAGGGAGTGTATATGCAGGTCTAGGGATCTATGATACCATGCAGTTTATCAAACCCGATGTGGCAACTATTTGTACCGGAATTGCCGCTTCTATGGGAGCTGTACTCCTGTGTGCTGGAGCCGATAAAAAACGTTCCGCTCTTACCCATGCCCGGGTCATGATACACCAACCTTTGGGAGGTGCTCAAGGACAGGCATCGGATATTGAAATTACTGCCCGTGAGATTCTTAAACTGAAAGATGAATTGTATCAGATCATCGCCAAACATTCGGGGCAGACAGTAGAAAAAGTTCACGACGATAGTGATCGTGATTATTGGATGCGTTCCGAAGAAGCCAAAGCCTACGGAATGGTAGATGAAGTATTGCAAAACGCCAATCAATAGCCCCCAATCCCATGAGTGATACCAACCTAAATTGTTCTTTTTGCGGTCGTCCCAAAATGGACACCCAGCTATTGGTTGCTGGGATCGACGCTCATATTTGTGATCGTTGTATCCAACAAGCCAGTGGTATTGTTCAAGAGGAAATGAAGTTGGAGCAAGCCGAAGCAGCGGAAGCTTTCGAACTTAAAAATCCACGAGAAATCAAATCGTTTTTAGACGATTATATCATTGGACAAGAGGCCGCTAAAGTTACGTTGAGTGTAGCTGTATACAACCACTACAAACGAATGAAACAGGCCGCTGCTGCAGATGACGATCTGATCATTCAGAAAAGTAATGTATTGTTAGTGGGACCCACGGGGACAGGAAAAACTTTGATGGCCCAAACCATCGCTCGTTTACTCAATGTTCCCCTAGCGATTGTAGATGCTACTGTTCTGACCGAAGCCGGCTATGTGGGAGAAGATGTAGAAAGTATCCTTACGAGACTCCTGCAAGCGGCAGATTACGATGTGGAACGCGCTGAAAAAGGCATCATTTTTATCGATGAAATCGATAAGATTGCTCGTAAAAGCGATAACCCTTCCATTACCCGGGATGTTTCGGGTGAAGGGGTGCAGCAAGCCCTTTTAAAATTATTGGAAGGAACCGTTGTTAATGTTCCCCCCAAGGGCGGTCGTAAGCATCCGGATCAAAAGTTTATCGAAGTTGACACCTCCAACATCCTTTTTGTTGCTGGAGGAGCATTCGATGGGATCGAAAGACATTTAAACAAGCGTTTAAATCTACAGTCGATCGGTTATAAGTCTGAAGTAGATCGACAAAAAATTGATGCCGAAAACATACTGCAATACCTGACCCCTGCAGACGTAAGAGCCTATGGATTGATCCCTGAAATTTTAGGGCGTTTACCCGTATTGACACATATGAACGCCTTGAATGCGAAAGCCTTACGGTCTATTCTTACAGAGCCCAAAAATGCTTTGATCCGTCAGTACAAACGTTTGTTTGAAATGGACGGTATTGAGTTGAGCTTTACAGACGGTGCCTTAGATATTGTTGTAGAAAAGGCGCTCAATTTTGAATTGGGTGCTCGTGGACTCCGTTCCCTTTGTGAAGCCATACTTACAGAA
The DNA here is from genome assembly GCA_011524915.1 of Flavobacteriales bacterium. Lineage (GTDB taxonomy): Bacteria > Bacteroidota > Bacteroidia > Flavobacteriales > Flavobacteriaceae > WTJH01. The sequence goes on from WTJH01000086.1 coordinate 16,200, forward strand.
TCTATGTTCGATTTACCCGGAACAGATACCCAACAACTCAAAATTACCAAAGCCGTGGTGGAGGAGCGTCTGAAACTGGTTAAAATTCCAGAACTAAAGGCCGTTTCCTAAATCCGACTCGCTAGATCTTCTAAAAACTTTCGTTCGTTCGAAAGCCGAGGGATTTTGTTTTGTCCTCCCAATTTATCGTTTTCAGCAAGCCAATTTTGGAACAGTCCTGAAGGGGCTAGGTGTACCCTAGGAGGCAAAAGCGTCATGTCTTTGTATCGCTTGGCTTCATAGTCGGAATTGATTTGTTGAAGTGCTTTATCAAGACCTTGTGTAAAGCGCTCTAGATCTTTTGGGGGTTCCCGAAATTCGATCAGCCATTCGTGGGCGCCTTTTTCTTTTCCGTTCATAAATACAGGGGCCGCGGTATAATCTACAATATCAAGCTTCAGTTGATTACAGACCTGTGCTAAAGCCTTTTCGGCATTGTCGATCATCAGTTCTTCCCCAAAGGCATTGATGTGGTGTTTGGTACGGCCCGTGACTTGGATACGGTAGGGGCTTAGAGATGTAAACCGGACGGTATCTCCAATCTGATATCGCCAGAGCCCCGCATTGGTGGTGATGACTACCGCATAGTTCTGATTCAACTGCACTTGAGACAAATCGCAGATATGTTCCTGTTGTAAACTCCCATTGGAAACTGGGATAAATTCATAAAAAATCCCATAGTCCAGCATCAACAGTAGCTCGTCGCTGTTATTGCGGTCTTGGATGGCAAAAAAGCCTTCTGAAGCGTTGTATATTTCGTAATAGTTGAGGGGTCGATTGGCAAATAATTGGTCGAATTGATTTCTGTAGGGTTTAAAACTTACTCCGCCGTGAAAATAAACTTCGATTTGCGGCCATAGATCAGAAATATATTCCAGTTGATTTTCTTCAAGGGCTTTTTGTAATAAGACCAACATCCAGGAAGGGACTCCCGCTAAACTGGTCACCTTTTGTGTACTCGACTCTGCTACAATAGCATTCATTTTACTTTCCCATTCCGACATTAATGAAACCTTATGGCTGGGAGTACTCGAAATCTCCGCCCAAAAAGGGAGGTTTTCGATAATGATTGCAGATAAATCTCCAAAATAACTATTGCTTTCTTGGTACAGTTCTCGTGTACCTCCCAGGCGAAGGCATTTTCCGGTGAGTAGTTGAGATTGTGGATTGTTGTTAAAATAGAGCGACAACATATCCTTTCCGGCCTTATAGTGGCAATCTTCCAAGGATTCTTCGCTGACGGGGATAAATTTACTTTTGGCATTCGTAGTTCCACTCGACTTGGCAAACCAACGAATAGGAGTGGGCCAAAAAATATTTTGAGCTCCCAAGCGGCATCGTTCGATTTGCTCCTCTATATCCTCATAGTCCACTAAGGGGACTCGATTTTTATAATCTTCATAATTCCGAATCGATTCAAATCCGTAGCGATTGCCCATCTCTGTCTGAGCTGCTTTATTGAGGAGTTGGTGTAGTAATTCTTGTTGGACTTCGTGCGGGTATTTGATGAATAAGTCCATCTGGTGAATCCTTTTTTTCAAAAACCACGAGGCGATGGAATGAAACAAGGGAATTGGCATAAGATGTGTATCTTTTGCCTCCAAAATAATTCTTTTTTAGCAATGTTTGAAGGGGTACTTATAAAAATGAGAACGGCACTTGAGGCCAACGGAGTTCATTACTATTTGAAATTCCCAACGGATTTTTTGCATTTGAACAACTGCATCAATCAGCAGCTTACCCTCAGCTTTAAGGGCTATGAGTGTTTGAGTTGCGGCTCTACAGCGGAAACCTTTCGACAGGGTTTTTGCCGGAAGTGTTTTTTTGAACAACCCCAGGCCGGCGATTGGGTTATGCGCCCTGAGTTAAGTCAAGCCCATTTAGGAATAGAGGATAGAGACCTGGCTTTTGAACAAAAAGTACAGTTGCAACCGCATTGGGTATATTTGGCTTTAAGCAGTCACCTCAAGGTGGGGGTTACACGAAAAGCGCAGATTCCTACTCGTTGGATCGATCAGGGAGCACATCAGGCGATTCCCCTATTAGAAGTTCCAAACAGATATTTAGCAGGGGTGGCAGAGGTTGCCTTAAAAGCACATTTTTCGGACAAGACAAACTGGAGGAAAATGTTGCAAAACGAAGCCGAAGCAGTAGATTTTGAGCAAGCCTACACCTTAGCTGTCGATCATTTACCCGCCGAAGTAACCGACTATATAGTGCCCTATCAAGAACCTCAAAACATTGGTTTCCCGGTTCAACAGTATCCGCAAAAGGTGAAAAGCCTAAACCTAGTAAAATCACAACAATATCAGGGGGTCCTTAAGGGGATTAAGGGGCAGTATTTGATTTTTGAAGATCAAACGGTATTCAATATTCGCAGCAATGAAGGTCTGGTAGTAGAGTTTAGTGTCGGTGGGTCTTCTTCGACTGAGATACCATTCGATTCAGCGTCTTAAGTTCTTGAGCAGTTAAGTCTCTGTATTTCCCTACCGGGATATCCAATTGGATATGCATGATCCGGACACGTTTGAGTCGAGTAACTTCGTAGCCTAGGTATTCGCACATGCGTCGGATTTGCCGGTTGAGTCCCTGAGTTAGTACAATTCTAAACTCTTTTTTATGGGTTTGTTCTACCAAACATTTGCGGGTAACCGTATCCAAAATAGGAACCCCATTACTCATTTTTTGAACAAAGTCTGCTGTTACGGGTTTGTTGACTCGGACAATATATTCCTTTTCGTGTTTGTTTCGAGCTCGTAAAATCTTATTGACAATATCGCCGTCATTGGTCAGTAAAATCAGCCCCTCGCTGGGTTTATCTAATCGCCCGATCGGAAAAATTCGAGTGGGATAGTTGATGTAGTCAATAATATTATTTTTTTCTACTCGCGTATCGGTGGTACAAACAATTCCTACGGGTTTGTGAAAAGCGATATATACGGGTTTCTCCTTTTGAGTCTGAAGGGGTTTTCCATCAATACTTATAAGGTCTTGGGGGTGCACCTTAAGCCCCATCTCTACTTTTTTTCCATTGACTTGAATCCGTCCGGCGGCGATCCACTTATCCGCTTCTCTCCGAGAGCAAACCCCCAGTTCGCTGAGGTATTTGTTGAGTCTTGTTCCTGTGGAGTTTTGATCCATAGCTTAGTCCAATTGAATTTCCTGTCCCACCTCTAAATTAAATTTTCGACGAATAATAGCTACGCCGAGGTAGAGGAGCGGGGTGTCTAAAGCAGCTACTATAATCTTAAATAAAAAGCCCGAAAAAACTAAGCCCCAAAACAAACTCCAATCCAAGACTCCGAAGAGACATAGCAACAGAATAACCGTGGTGGTATCGATCAACTGAGAGGCAAAAGTAGAGAAATTGTTGCGCAGCCACAGGTGTTTCCCCTGCGTTAGTTGTTTCCAAAAGTGATAGATCCGGATGTCGATGAACTGAGCGAAAAGATAAGCCATCATCGAAGCCAAAACAGCTAGAGGAGAAAGCGAAAATACTTGCTTAAATGTAGCGTCATCTACGGGCGATTGAGCAATAGCCGGAACGGCATCTGCTGTGAGGATTATTCCTATTGAAAAAAATGAAGCAAAAATACCGGCAAAAACCACCTGGTTGGCTTTTTGTTTTCCGTAGATCTCAGAAATCAGATCGGTGATTAAAAAGGTAATAGGATAGGGTAAAATTCCTACCGAAAGCTCAAATAATCGGATTCCAAAAATGCTGCTATCAAAAGGATACCAATAAAAAAACTTTTGGAAAATAAGATTCGATACGACTAGAGAAGTGATGAATAGTGCACCTAAATACAGGTATATACGAGCCGCTAGTTGCTGTTGTGGGTGTTCTAATCGAGTAGCTTTTTTCAAGGGTGTTTAGGCTTTGTTTAGGCGTATTTGTGAAACGGCTCTTCCGATGGAATATTCCTTCGCAAATATATTGTAATTTGGCTTTAAAGATAGGTAATTGCGGTTGCGATGACTTTTAAGCACTAGATATATATGCCACATTTGGGGATCATTTCTCTGGGGAGTAATCAGGGAAATCGTTTGGAGTATTTACAACAAGGGATTCAACGACTGATACAAAGTGTTGGGGTACTGGAGCGCTTATCGCCTATTTATGAAACTCCGGCTTTGGGTTTTGAAGGAGCCGATTTTCTCAATGCTTGCGCGAGCTTTCAAACCCGTTTAAGTCCTCAAGACCTCATGCAAACCCTACTTGATCTAGAGTTGGACATGGGGCGACAAAGGTCTCAAACGGATCGCTACGAATCCAGAACCTTGGATTTGGATTTGCTGTTTTATGATGAAGAACAAGTGGACACCACCACATTGGTGCTTCCACATCCACGCTTGCATTTACGGAACTTTGTTTTGTATCCCTTGGCCGATATTCATCCAGAAGTCTTCCACCCAGAGTTTGGAAAAACCGTAGCCGAACTCCGGCAAGAATCGAAAGATAGTAGCAGTCTTCAAAAACAGGAATACGCCTTTTGGACCCCTCCGATTTTCGAATACTTTCAGACTATTGTTTTTGAAGGAAACATAGGTGTGGGAAAAACGACCCTTACTCAAAAAGTTGCAGAGCAATATCAAGTTCCTGCGCGATATGAAGCCTTTCAGAAAAATCCACATCTCAGCGACTTCTATTCGGATCCCCAAAAGCACGCTTTGGCCGTTGAAAGCTTTTTTTTAAACGATCGCTTAGAACAACTTCAGCGCTTCCAGCAAAAGTCACAGCCTGGCGAACGGTGGGTAGCCGACTATGGCATTCAGAAATCGCTCATTTTTGCTCAAGTGAATCTGGGGAAATCATTTGCCAAATTTCAGAACAAATACCAGCGGAAAACCGAATCCCTGTCTGCTCCTAAAATTTGGGTATATCTGCAGCGACCGGTGGCTGAATTACTGGAGCATATTCGAAATCGCAAACGGGATTTTGAGCAAAATATTGGGGAGGAATATCTCCTAGCGGTGGAGCAGTCCTATCAAAAATTTATCCGGGAGCAAGCTTCTTTTAAGGTAATCGAAATTGCTGCTGAAGGGATAGACTACACCCAAGACGAGGAGGCTTTTCAGCGCTTGCTATTTACGATTTATGCGCATTGAGTTTTGAGCTCAGATCCCAAAGGGTAACCCCTGCAGAAACGGAAATATTAAGCGAATGCTTGGTTCCCCATTGCGGAATCTCTAATACGCCATCGCATAAATCAATTGCGCTTTGCTGTACCCCTTTGACTTCATTGCCAAAAATAAGGGCGTAGGTTTGTTTTTTTTGAGGGCTAAAGTTGGATAAAAGAGTCGCCTGATCGGCTTGTTCCACTGCCCATACCTGAATTTGTTGTTTTTGAAGTTCTTCTATCAAGCTATGAATATCGGGGCGGTACTCCCAAGCCACGGCATCGGTGGCCCCTAAAGCGGTTTTATGAATGTCTTTATGTGGTGGGGTGGCGGTAATGCCACACAGATAGACTTTAGCGATCAGAAAGGCATCTGCCGTTCTAAAGACAGAGCCGATATTGTTCAGACTCCGGATGTTATCTAAAATGACAATCAAGTCCGATTTTTCAGCTGCCTGAAATTCGGAAATACTTTTGCGTTGCAGTTCGCTATTGGCCAATTTTCGCATGGCGTAAAGGTATATAAATCCCAATTTTTATGCTGATTTTTGTTTTTTCTGCCCCAGAATTTTTAAGTAATATTACCTTTCTATTTTGCGACATATATGGCCAAGGCAGGCAAAGAAACCCCTTTAATGAAGCAATACAACCAGATCAAAAGCAAGTATCCGGATGCTTTGCTTTTGTTTCGTGTGGGAGATTTCTATGAAACCTTCGGGCAGGATGCGGTTCGAGCTTCCAAAATTTTAGGCATCTTACTGACCAAAAGAGGAGCTGGAAGCACTAGTGAAACCGAATTAGCGGGATTTCCACATCATTCTTTAAATACCTATTTACCCAAACTGGTTCGGGCAGGATGCCGAGTGGCTATTTGCGATCAGTTGGAAGACCCGAAACAGACCAAAAAAATTGTAAAAAGGGGAGTTACCGAACTGGTTACTCCAGGGGTTACCCTCAACGAAGAAGTTCTAGAACATCAAAAAAACAATTATTTAGCAGCGGTTTACGCCCAAAAGGATCGAGTTGGGGTTTCTTTTCTGGATATTTCTACCGGAGATTTTTGGGTCGCTCAAGGGGGTTGGGAACAGGCGCTACACCATTTGAGCCATCTGCAGCCCAGTGAAATATTAATCCCAAAGCCTCAAAAACAAAAGTGGGCCCAACAGTATCCTACAGACTTACCGGTATGCTATTTAGAGGATTGGGTTTTTGACCCTCCCTCGGCTCAAGAACGTTTATTGGGGCATTTTAAAACTCAAAGTTTAAAAGGCTTTGGAGTGGAAGATCAACATCTGGGAGTGGCTCCAGCAGGGGCAATTTTACACTATTTGTCTGAAACTCAACACGACCGTTTGGGGCATCTTACTCAGATCCGTCCCATCGACCATGAGTCTTATGTTTGGATGGACCGATTTACCATTCGGAACTTAGAACTTTTTGCACCCAGTCATGCCGGAGGAAGTGCTCTAATCGATGTACTCGACCAAACGCTTACCTCCATGGGGGGCAGGTGTATGCGTCGCTGGCTGAGTTTTCCATTAAAAGATTTGGGAGCTCTACAGGAACGTTTAGATACGGTAGACGCTTTGGTAAAACCCAACGCCTGTTTTGACTCTTTGCAAGCCCCCTTAAAAAACATAGTGGACTTGGAGCGGGTCATGGCCCGAATTGCAACAGCCAAAATCAGCCCAAGGGCCTTGGTGCAATTGTTGCAATCGGTGGAGCGGATCCAAGAAATCAAGGTGTTGTTGCAAACAGCTGAAGCACAAGCTTTGCAGCGTTTAGGAGAATCCTTACTGGCTTGTGCCGATTTGCAGGCCCTGTTGCAAGAACGCTTGCACCCCGAAGCACCCGTTCAGGTGAGTAAAGGACAGGTAATTGCTGAAGGCTATTCTGCTGCCTTAGACGAACTCCGTGGACTAAAAGATTCCGGTCAAGATTTTCTCGATGATATGCTGGCCCGAGAGAGTGAACGAACGCAAATACCGTCCCTTAAGATTGCTTTTAACAATGTCTTTGGATACTATATAGAAGTCCGAAATACCCATAAAGACCGAGTTCCAGAGGAATGGATACGGAAGCAAACCTTAGTCAATGCAGAACGTTATATCACGGAGGAGTTAAAGACATACGAGGCTAAAATCTTAGGTGCTGAAGAGAAAATCAAAATTCTTGAAGCCGAACTTTATACCGAACTGTTACAAGATCTACAGGTTCATTTAGAGGCTTTAAAAACCAATGCTGAGGCATTGGCTCGTTTGGATTGTTTGTGGAGTTTTGCAGCTATTGCTCAGAAAAACGATTATTGTCGTCCAGAGTTGACTACAGATACGGCCCTACAAATACAAGGAGGGAGGCATCCCGTTATAGAGCAACAACTGCCTTTGGGAACTCCTTACATAGCAAACGACTTACAGCTGGATCGAGACAAACAACAATTGGTTATGATTACGGGTCCCAATATGTCTGGAAAATCGGCTATTCTTAGACAGACAGCTTTGATATGTCTGATGGCCCAGATGGGAAGTTTTGTGCCCGCAACTCAAGCCCAAATCGGATTGATCGATAAATTGTTTACCCGAGTAGGGGCGAGTGATAATATCTCTATGGGTGAGTCTACCTTTATGGTGGAAATGAATGAAACTGCCGCTATCCTCAACAATATAAGCGCTCAGAGTTTAGTCTTGTTGGACGAAATCGGTCGTGGTACCAGTACTTATGACGGGATTTCGATTGCATGGGCCATAGCGGAATATCTACACGAGCACCCCTATAAGCCCAAAGTTCTTTTTGCTACCCACTATCACGAACTCAATCGAATGGCTGAACGCTATGATCGCATTCGGAATTATAATGTTTCCGTAAAGGAGATGAAGGATAAAGTGCTGTTTTTGCGAAAATTAGTTCCGGGAGGGAGTGCCCACAGTTTTGGAATTCATGTGGCTAAAATGGCTGGAGTTCCCCAGCATGTATGGCAAACTGCCGAAAAAAAGCTCAAGCAATTGGAGGCTCAAAACGAAACGGATAAAAATGCCGCTAAAATCGCTGATGAACCTTTACAGCTTTCCTTTTTTCAGCTCGACGATCCTTTGATGGAAGAATTACGGCAAAGTATTCAAGCCTTGGATATTGACAGCATCACTCCGATTGAAGCACTGATGAAGCTGAACGAGATTCGTCGGATGCTCCAACAAAAATCTACTTAAGCAAGCGTAAATATCGCTTTGG
>WTJH01000085.1 GCA_011524915.1 Flavobacteriales bacterium
GGTTCCCTTTCCGGGTATAGGAGCAATGATCCGGATACCCAAGGCGGAAAGCGACAAAGCGATATCATCCTCCAGATTTTTGATCTTGGAGATACGTATTCCGGCCTCCGGAACAATTTCGTACAGGGTTACCGTAGGGCCAATAGTTGCTTTGATCTGAGCAATGGCTATTTTATAGTTCCGAAGGGTATCGACAATTTTATTTTTGTTTTGCTCCAGTTCTTCCTGGTCTATAGTGATGGAGCTGTTGCCATAATCTTTAAGGAGTTCCAGATCAGGCAATTTAAAATTGCTGAGTTCCAAACGTGGGTCGAAAGCTCCATACTCTTTTACCAAGGCTTGAGCCTTGTTCTGTTCTTCGGTAAGCTCTTCTTTTTGTTCTTTAATTTCTATGGATAGTTCTGGATCGGCTTCTGGTGCTGCTTTGGGTTTTGGCGGAACCACTTGGGGTTGGGGAGTAGGAACTTCTAAGGGAAGATCAAAATCCAATACTTTTTTAGCTTCAGTAGGAGACGCTACCGGAATTTCAGGCTCTGACAGAGGGGATGCTTCGCTGGGGGGCAGGGGATTTTCTGGAACAGAAGATTTTTTCAAGCGGATGGAGCGTAATTGAGCCAAAACCGTCTCTGGACGTAGCTTAATCTTAAGGGTTAGGGTAACTAGAACCAAAAAGGTCCACACAAAGAAAATCCCTAAAGAACCGATATATATCCCTAGGAATTCATGGATTTCAAAGCCTGTAACCCCGCCTAAAAGCGGAAAGTTATCAGCGAAAAAACCACCGGCCAAGACCCACAAAAACATATAGATCAGTCCCCATTTCCACCGGTGTAAGATATTTGAGATCCCTGCATTAAAAAAGAAATTAAGCCCGGTCCACAACAAAAGGCCGTTAAAGATATAGGCACTCAAACCAAAGAGTTGGTAGACCAACCAATAGCCCAGCCAGACCCCGATTTTTTGCAATGGATTTTGAGGCCTAACGCTTCGGTCGCTCCAGGCATCTAGGGTACTAAAATCTGCTTGCCACTGCCATACAAATGAACTGATACTGACCAAAATTATAATACTGAGAACCATCAAAAAACTGCCCAATAGAATTTGTCTTTGTCGGGTTTTTTGATGGACCGAACTTTCGGAAGTCTGTGCAGAAGTGGATTGCTTTTTGGCCATAGGGTACGGTTCAAGCAAAAATAAGAAAAACCCTCGGATAGAGGGTTTTTATTCGGGAAACAAGTAGGCGTTGATTTAAGTGTCTATAGAACCCTGAACACGTTTCATAAAGGTGTTTAAGGCCTCTCGGGTGCTTTGACCTTCGCGAGTCATCTGCTGCACCTCTAAGGCTCCATACATATTGGAAATAAGCTCTCCTAAAACATCAATCTCCTCGTCTTTAAGACCGCTATATTCGGTTATGTGTTCTAGAGTCTCTAGGGTTTCCACCACAAAATCTTCGTCGTTGTCTTCGATAAACTGAACGATGTGTTTAATCAGCGGTAGCTTCATCGATAAAAGATTTTAGTACGTCCATTTTATTGGTTTGTACTTGGTTTTGTAGGCTTCCATTTTTAAATGCGGCAAAGGTGGGGAGATTACTTACATCCGCCAGTTGGCGCGCATTTGGATATTTTTCGGCATCGACCATGATAAAAGGAATGGCCTCATGTTCCCCAGCAAATTTCTTAAACTTGGGCTTCATGATCCGGCAATTACCACACCAGCCAGCCGAGTATTGTACAAAGACCTGGTCGTTTTGAGCGACCAAGTCTTGTAAGTTATCTTCTTGTAGTTCCGTAAACATCTCGTTTATTTTTTGCTGAGATATTCGGCTACGCCTTCACGATTGGCATTCATAGCGTCTTTACCTTCCTCCCAGTTGGCCGGGCATACTTCCCCTTTTTCCTGAACGTGGGTATAGGCATCTACTATGCGTAAAAATTCGTTTACATTACGACCGATGGGCATAAAGTTTACTCCTTCGTGAACTACGGTTCCTTCTTCGTCGATGATATAAGTGGCTCTGTAGGTAACACTATCTCCGTCTACCAATACAACTCCGCTTTCTTCGTCATAGCGCTCGTTAGAAACGTCTAAAATACCAAGTAAGTTGGCTAGATTTCGGTTGCTGTCTGCAATTAGGTTATAGGTTACTCCTTCAATCCCTCCGTTGTCTTTAGCTGTGTTGAGCCATGCAAAGTGAACTTCAGCAGTGTCGCAAGAAGCACCAATAACGATGGTGTTTCGCTTTTCAAATTCAGGAAGTGCTTCCTGGAAGGCGTGAAGTTCTGTTGGGCATACATAGGTAAAGTCCTTAGGATACCAAAAAAGAACTACTTTTTTCTTGTTGTTAACGGCTTCCTCCAATACGTTGATTTGGATGGTGTCGCCCATATCGTTCATAGCGTTTACAGCAATGTTTGGGAATTTTTTTCCAACGAGTGTCATGATGTCAGTTGTATTTAGTTAAACAATTTTAAGCAAAAATAAAGGTATAGATCTTAATTTAAGATCCAGCAGATGCTTATTACTTATGTCTCTATAAATAGGACTTATGTGTTTGACCAATGTTGGTGCAAGGCTCCGTCCTTTGTTGGTGCAAGGCTCCGTCTCGCGTCTTGTACTTTGTTGGTGCAAGGCTCTGTCTTGCACCTTAAAAACATCTTGTTAACACGAGGCTCCGTCTCGCGCCTTGTATCTATCGATGTCTAAAAGCACCAGACTGAGCCTTGCGTGAGCATACTTAAGCTTTAGCAAGCTTCGAATTTTAATTTTAAAGGCGGCAAACAATAGGGTCAAAGATATCTTGGGACATTTTTTGGCTTTCAGCGGAGGGAACAGTTCTTCCTTTTTTAAGATTACAACTTTTTTTAACAACTAAATTTTTTTAAAAAAAGTAATGTGCTGTGTGAGCAATTTGGCAAGTCAATAAAATACAGAAGTGTGGCGTGCGGATCACCATTAAATACAGAGTTTTTTGAGGAACGAGAATACTGGGTTTTAGGCTGTGAGGGATTTCACTTTCCGTAATGATAACGACAAGCTGCAATCAATAACTGGTCATTTTCATATTTGTAAACCAATCGATGTTCTGATGTTATTCGTCTTGACCAATAACCTTGTAAATCCCCTTTTAAAGCTTCGGGTTTTCCGATGCCTTCAAAAGGTGTTCGCATACTACTTTTAATGAGTTCGTTAATTCGTTTGACTATTTTCTTATCGACTTTTTGCCAATACAAATAATCTTCCCAAGAAGAAGTAGACCAAGTTAATTTCATCTATTCGATTAGGTCTTTTTCTATACCGTTTCCTGCTTCTAGTTCTTTGATAGAGTTTAATAAAATATCTCTGTTTTTTCCTGTTAGCAGATACGTTGTTTCCTTTAACGAATTGTATTCATCCAATGATATTAAAACGAGGTCTTTACCACTCTTACGTTTGATAATAATATTGCTTACATCATTAATAACTTTATCGAACCAATGTTTTAGGTTTGAACGAAAGTCTGTATAATTTACTGTTTCCATAGTACAAATATACATAAAGGTACTTAAATAAGTACTTTTGTCCAATTGGATGATATTTATTGATATCTAAAAGCGCAAGAGCCTTGCGCAAGCATGAGTCGTTTGTAACGCAAGACGGAGCCTTACCCAAGCACACTTAAGCTTTAGCCAAGTTTCGAATTTTAATTTTAAAGGCGGCAAACAATAGGGTCATAAAGGGGCTTAACCAATTAAAAATGGCATATATAAAATATTCACCTACCCCAACGCCGAGGACACTGGACTGATAAGCACCACAGGTATTCCAAGGGATAAGAACCGATGTAACGGTACCTGAATCTTCTAGGGTTCGACTCAGATTTTCTGGGGCTAATTTTTTGTCTTTATAGGCCTTTTCGAACATTTTACCCGGAATAACAATGGACAGGTATTGGTCGGAAGCTGTTAGGTTGATTGCTAGACACGAAGCCAAGGTACTGGCAAACAATTGAAAGGTATTTTGAGCGCCTTTGAGTAGTGCAGCACTAATTTTTTCCAGGGCACCAATAGCATCCATGATACCTCCAAAGACCATGGCACAGATAATCAACCAAACAGTACCCAACATTCCTTGCATCCCCCCCGAACTAAATAAATCGTTTAGCATACTGTTCGAAGTAACAATGGCTGTATCTCGAGTAATGGCATCCATCAAAACTTTATAGGTTTCCGTAGCTCCAAGTTGAGGGGTTGCTGCCAATTCTGCTAATAGAGGTTTTTGCCAAATCACGGCTACACCAAGTCCTAAAAGTGTTCCCACCATAAGAGCCACCAAAGGAGGTGATTTTCGAACAATCAGGCCAATTACAGCCAAGGGAACCAAGAACAAACCTCCGTGGATATTAAATTTTTGGGTGATTGCTCCCAAGAGGTCGCTAGAGTTGGTCATTCCATTTACATCTTGCCCCAACCCCAAAAAGATAAAGACCACCAAAGTAATGAGGATGCTGGGAGTAGTCGTCAGACTCATATAACGGATATGGGTAAACAAATCGGTTCCGGCCATTGCAGGGGCTAGGTTAGTAGTGTCGCTTAAAGGGGAAAGTTTATCCCCAAAATAGGCACCAGAAATTACGGCTCCAGCAATCATACCGGCGGGAAGCCCCAAAGCTTTTCCGATTCCAATAAGTGCAATCCCCACGGTTGCCGAAGTGGTCCAACTACTTCCAGTAGCCAGTGAAATTATGGCACAGATTACGATGGTTGCCGGGAGAAATATACTGGGATTTAAAATTTGTAGCCCGTAATAGATCATGGCAGGAATAATCCCGCTGATCAGCCAACTTCCGGCCAAAGCTCCCACAAAAAGTAAAATCAGAATGGCATTGGTAACCGATTTTAAATTCTCTGCTACACAAGAAATCATTTGATGGAACGGAATTTTCCGAAAAGCTCCAACCACGGCGGCAAATCCAGCTCCTAAAAGCAGTACAAACTGATTGGAACCCGAAAGGGCATCGTCTCCAAAGACATATACATTAAAAGCTAGTAATAGAACCAGCCCAATTACTGGAATAAAGGCTTGGAGAAGAGAAATTTCTGTCTTGTTGTTCATGGGTATTGTTCAATCAAAGTGGAAAAGTAAGATTTTTTTTATGCCCAATCAAAGCTCTGTACAAGACTTTAGGACTTGGGTTTTTGGTTTTGTCGGGCTTCTTTATAATGCAGATAGACCGTATTGATAAATCCTAAGATAACACCAATCCCTAAAAGAATATATCCAATGGTAAATAGTTTTCCAGCATCGGTCTGAGGTGAAAAATCTCCATAGCCAATGGTGGTTAGGGTAATGATGGAAAAATAGAGCGAATCAATCCAACTCCAACCTTCCAGATAATGATAGACCACTGTACCCATTACAATAAAGAGGCCGGTGACACGAAGCAGATTGCGATATTCTCGATCTCGGAGAAAAGAAATAAGAGTTTTAAAAAACATCATAAGATTTGGGTTTAATCGTACAAAAGTTACGAAACCTCTTGCAAAGGGAGAAAAGGCTCATAAAACATTTGTACCTTCGTATAGAAACCAACAACCATTAGATGAATACTTTTGATGTCGCTATTATCGGCTCAGGTCCTGGAGGATATGTAGCCGCCATTCGATGTGCTCAATTGGGCATGAAAACTGCCCTGATCGAAAAATATGATACCCTTGGAGGAACCTGTCTCAATGTCGGTTGTATTCCTTCCAAATCTTTGTTAGACTCTTCCCATCATTTCGAGGATGCTCAGAAACACTTTGCCACCCATGGAATAGAAATTGAGGGAGAAGTTAAAGTCAATTTCGAACAAATGATTGCCCGTAAAGCAGCTGTTGTTGAACAAACAACAAAAGGGATTGACTATTTGATGGACAAAAATAAGATTACCGTTCTTCGAGGCTTGGGACGATTCAAGGATGCTCAAACCATTGAAGTTGTCGGAGACGAAACTCAAGAAATTTCTGCTAAAAACACCATCATTGCTACGGGTTCTAAGCCGGCCAGCTTGCCGTTTATTAGCCTGGACAAAGAACGGGTGATTACTTCTACCGAAGCTCTTAAACTCAAAGAGATCCCTAAGCACTTAGTGATCATTGGTGGGGGAGTTATCGGATTGGAACTCGGACAAGTATATCGCCGTTTAGGGGCAGAAGTCTCTGTGGTAGAATATGCCGATAGAATTGCTTCTGTTATGGACGCTTCCTTGTCTAAGGAACTTACCAAAGTGATGAAAAAGCAAGGGGTTAAGTTCTTTACTTCCCATCAAGTTCAAAAAGTAGATCGCAAAGGGAAAGAAGTTCTTGTAGAGGCTTTAGATAAAAAAGGAAATACGGTAAGCTTTAGCGGAGACTATTGTTTGGTTTCTGTGGGGCGTCGTCCGTATACCGATGGACTAAATGCTGAGGCTGCTGGAGTCAAAATCGACGATCGTGGAAGGGTAGAAGTAAACGACCACCTACAAACCACAGCGTCTAATATTTTTGCGATTGGTGATGTGGTTCGGGGAGCTATGTTGGCGCATAAGGCCGAAGAAGAAGGCGTATTGGTGGCCGAATATTTGTCGGGTCAAAAACCACATATCGACTATAATCTCATTCCGAATGTTATTTATACCTGGCCTGAGGTAGCTGCTGTTGGAAAAACAGAAGAAGAATTGAAGGCTGCTGGAACTACCTATAAAGTGGGCCAGTTTCCGATGCGTGCTTTAGGGCGCGCTCGTGCAAGTATGGATACGGACGGATTTATCAAAATTTTAGCGGATGCCCAAACCGATGAGGTCTTAGGGGTTCATATGATTGGAGCTCGTGCGGCAGACCTTATTGCTGAAGCGGTTACAGCTATGGAATTCCGGGCTTCGGCAGAAGATATTTCTCGTATGAGTCACTCGCACCCTACCTATGCAGAAGCGATCAAAGAAGCTGCATTAGCCGCGACTGAAAATCGAGCCTTGCACGTCTAATCGGGATCGAATTTTACGATAGGTTAAAACCAATAAGGTGATAACGAACATAAATAGGATAGCCCCACCGATGGCTTCGGTTGGGGCTAAACTTTTTTTCAGAAACTTGTAGAGCCCCAGGCCACTAAGGCTTCCATAGAGTACAAAATAGTGCAGTATATAAATGGATAGGGTATTGGATCCAATTTGTTGCCAAAGTCGATTTTTCAACAGCGGTTCCAACCACATAAACAAAGCCAAAAGGACAAAAACATTCCCCAAACGAATGAATAAAAAGTTGTTGTAGGCAACATCCTTCATGAGATCTCCTGGAAAGAATTGATGGAAATACATCCACCAACTACTGGAGTAGTTCACCAAAAGATAGCCGAAAACTAAAAAGATGCCTCCCCAAAAATTGTAGTGCTTTTTTTCGAGCTCTAAAAAAAGGTGTCCTAAAAAAGCTCCTATGGCAACATATCCAAGCCAGGGAAATAAATAAAAAACGCCCCCATTTCCTTTGACCATATAACCCGCAATTCCCTTGGGTAAAAAACTTAGATCTGCCCCGCTGTAGAGGGGTTCTGTAAAAAAGATAAATAAGGCCAAGCACAAAAATGCAAAAGCCCGAATGCTCCTACTTTTAAAAATACGGTAGATTCCTAGTACAAATAAGATCCCCAAACCGATGATCTGAAGCACGTCGGGTTGCCAAAAGGAACCGTTAATCTTTCCGTGAAAAAGCATGGGCAAATTCAGTCGTAGCACATAGCCCCAAAGGAGGAGTTCCACACTTCGACGAATTCCTTTTCGGATACGAGGATTAGGTGCTTCCTTTTGTTCTCCTTTGAGTAATAAGTAAGTAAATACCCAGCCGGTGATCGTAAAAAACACGGGGGCTGTAAATCCACGGCAGTAGTCCCACCAATAATACAGATTAGATTCTTGTATGGCGGGGGTGGCATCCAACAAACCACTAATGAAGTGTCCTTGTAGCATCATTAAGATAGCGAAGGCTCTCAGGGCATCTAAAAAGTAGATCCGATTCGACTTCATTCAGTAGTATTCAATTCCCGATAGATATTTTCAAATTTCTGTTGAATTTCTGGCAAACACAAATTCCCGAGACTTCCCTCATGGGTATGTTGCATTCCTTCGGGTGCTTTAAAGGTACCTTGGTTGACAGCATCTCCTACTTCTTGATAGGCGTCCCTAAAAGGAGTGCCCTCCTGAATTTTGGTATTGATTGCGTCTACCGTATACAAATATTGATACATAGGATCTTCTAAAATATCGGAACGAACTTTTATGTTCTGAAGACTGTATTCCAACAATTCTAAGCAATCTATAATTTGGTCAATTCCAGCTAAAATGGGTCCCTTAAACAATTGCATTTCTCGATGATACCCACTGGGGAGGTTGGTTTTCATGATGCTTAGTTGATTGGGGAGCGCTTGAAGACTATTGCACTTCCCACGGATCAGTTCAAATACATCTGGATTTTTTTTGTGGGGCATGATGCTGGATCCAGTCGTAAGGGATTCTGGAAAACTGATGAAATCCATGTTTTGGCTCATATATAAACATACATCTGCCGAAAATCGGGATAGGGTTTCTGCTACATTAGCAAGGGCTTGAGCCACTACTTTTTCTATTTTCCCACGACTCATTTGGGCAGCTACTACATTGTATTTTAGGGTGTCAAATGCCAATAGCTCCGTGGTTCGTTTTCGATTGATGGGAAAAGAGCTTCCATAACCTGCTGCGCTTCCTAAAGGATTTTGATTGTTTATTTTCTGAGCAGCCACTAACATATGCATGTCATCAATCAAGCTTTCGGCATAGGCAGAAAACCACAAACCAAAAGAAGAGGGCATGGCAATTTGTAAATGCGTATAGCCGGGGAGGGAGTCATTTTTATGTTGGTCCGCTAAAAGAATCAGCCGTTGAAATAAAAGCGCACTTTTACTTCCGATTTCTTGAAGGGCGTCCTTAAAATAGAGTTGTAGTGCCACCAAAACTTGATCGTTTCGAGAGCGTGCCAAATGAATTTTCTTCCCCACATCTCCTAAACGTTGGGTGAGTTCATATTCAATTTTGGAATGCATGTCTTCAAAGCTTTCCTCAATTTCAAAGGTTCCGGCTGCATATTCCTGTTCAAAAACAGCAAGTGTTTCCACCAATTGCTTTGCTTCTTTAGCAGTAATCAGTCCCACTTCTCCTAACATCTGCGCATGAGCTGCAGAGGCTTGTAGGTCGTAAGGAATCAGACGTTGATCCCAATGGCGGTCGTCGCCAATGGTAAAGGCTTCCACTTTTTGATCGATGCTACTGGATTTTTTCTGCCAAAGTTTCATAGGTCTAGAGGATTGAGTTTAACATGTCTATATACAAGGGTATCGCTTCTTCTATTTCATGAACATAAATATATTCATCAGCGGTATGGGAACGGGTAGAATCTCCTGGACCAAGTTTGAGCGAATCGCAATAGAGTGCCGCCTGATCGGAAAGGGTAGGAGACCCATAGGTTTCTCTTCCGAGCTGGATTCCGGCCGCTACAATCGGATGATCTGCTGCAATAGAAGAAGAATTGAGATCCAAAGAACGAGTAATAACTTCACAAGGAGCTTGTTCTACGATTGCCGCTATTTCGGCATTGGTGTACCGATCATTGACCCGAACATCAATTACTACATGTACTTTTTCAGGGACGGCATTGTGCTGTTTACCGGCATGTAATTCTGTAAGCGTTAATTTTACATCACCTAAGGCTTCCGATTTACGATCGAATTCTAGTGCATTAAACCACTGAATAACTTCCGGAACTTTTTGGATTGGATTATCATCGTTCGGATGGGCAGCATGGCTTGGAGTTCCATGAATATAACAGTCAAAGACCACCAATCCTTTTTCTGCGATAGCCAGTTGCATTAGTGTAGGCTCGCCCACAATCGCAAAATCGATCTGGGGCAATTGATCTAAAATTCCCTTAAGACCCTTGGGACCCGAATTTTCTTCTTCTCCCGTAGCTGCCAAAACCAAATTGTAGTTGAGGTCTTTATGGGCATAGAAATGTGTAAAAACAGCAATTAAACTGACCAAAGCACCACCAGCATCGTTACTCCCCAGTCCGAAAAGCTTTCCATCTTCTTCAATGGCCTTTAGGGGGTCTTTGGTGTAGGCCTTATTCGGCCGTACAGTATCGTGGTGAGAATTTAGTAGGATATAGGGTTTGGAGGGGTCTTCATATTTGTTGACCACAACGATATTGTTGTGTATTCTTTGGGTAGGAATATCCCGATCCTGAAACCAGGCTTCTATCCGGTCTCTGGTGTTGTGTTCTTCTCCAGAAAAGGATTGGGTTTCAATCAATGATTTTAGAAGAGCGATCGCATCTTGGGTTAATGTCTTCATGCTTGTACGATTCGAGTTTTAGGGTGATTGGGGTTTAACAAAGCTTCTACATTAGAGATATATACCGTATCGACACCAGCGTCTAAACTGGCAAAGGCAGTGTCTAATTTGGGAATCATTCCCTGATGAATTTTTCCGGCCGATTTTAATTCGGCATATCGTTTAGGGGAAATCTCAGCCAGCAAACTTTCGGGCTTTTCGATATTTTCGAGTACGCCGGGCAGGTCCATACACAGCCATAGTTCCACAGTGTAGTTCGCCTGTAGGCCTTGAGCAATGGCATTGGCAACAGCATCGGCATTGGTGTTGAGCATTTGTCCTTTCTGATCATGGGTTAAAGCACAAACCACTGGAGGCAATCCTGCATCCAATAGGGTTTTAAAGGTTTCGGCCTGAACCGATCGGATATCTCCTACAAATCCATAATCTACAGCTCCCGGAGGTCGCTTGTCCGAAACAATCAAATTGGCATCTGCTCCAGTAACCCCAATCGCTTTTTCGCCCCGAGCATTGATTTGAGCTACTAAAGATTTATTCAGCAGTCCTGCATAGGTCATCAGAGCTACATCCAACATAGGCTTGTCAGTGATGCGTCTGCCTTCAACCATTTTTGTTTCAACTCCTAATTTTTCGGCATATGCTGTGGCCTGCTTTCCACCTCCATGAATCAATATTTTGGGGTGTGGATAGGCGGCATAAAAGTCTATAAATTGATCCAGCAACTCCTGTTGTTCCAGAATTTTTCCGCCCAGTTTAACAATTAATAGCTTATCCATTTTCACTTAAAAGTTTCAAGATGCTCATGGCAGAGAAAGTCCTGTTATTGGCTTGTTCGATGACCATGGAGTTGGGATGATCCAAAACTCCGTCAGCTACTACAACATTTCTGCGTATGGGTAAACAATGCATGAATTTTGCATTCTGGGTACGTTTCATTTTTTCTGGGGTAAGCATCCACGCTTTGTCTTTGCGGATGATTTTTCCATAGTCCGAATAGGAACACCAATTTTTGGCGTATACGATATCTGCTCCAGCCAAGGCCGCTTCCTGATCGTGTATGATTTCTACACCTGCCGTAATTTCGGGATTGAGGTCATAACCTTCGGGATTTGCAATACAAAAGTCTGCATCCATCTGCCCCATCATCCGTACAAAGGAGTTGGGGACCGCATGAGGTAAAGCTTTCGGGTGTGGAGCCCACGTCAGGACCACTTTAGGGCGTTTGGGGAGTTGGAGTTCGGTGAGTGTAAGCGCATCTGCTAAGGCCTGTAATGGGTGAGCGGTGGCACTTTCCATATTGATGACCGGAATGGAAGCGAAGGCTGCGAATTTCCGAAGTACTATTTCCGCTTCATCGGCAGACTTATCTGTTAGACTGGCAAAAGCACGAATGGCAATCATATCGCAATACTGAGACATCACCTGTGCGGCCTCCCGAACATGCTCCGAACGGATGCCCTCCATGCTTGTACCATCTTCGTATTCTATCGCCCAAGCTTCATTACTAAAGTTCATAACCATCACCTCAAAGCCCAACAGTCGGGCTGCTTTTTGGGTGCTGAGTCGGGTTCTTAAGCTCGGATTAAAAAAGATTAACCCAATCGTCTTCCCTTGGCCGATATGGCTGTAGGCTGTAGGATTGGCTTTCAGTTCTTGCATGCTTGCCAGCGTATCTTCCCAATTCGGAAGATCGTCTATAGTGATGAAGTTTTTCATATTAGAGCCATTGATGAAGGATCTGTAATAAACGATCCAAGTGTTTTTGTTTTACGGTTAGAGCAGGTAAGATGCGGATTAAATTCTTATTGCTACTACCGCCCGTAAATATTTGAGCTTCATAGACCAGTCGTTTACGGAGGTCGCCCACCGGGAAATCAAATTCCATCCCCAACATCAGTCCGTCGCCTTTGATTTGTTTGAGTTGAGGGAGCTGAGCGGCCTGACCTTTAAAGTATTCGCCCATTTGCCGTGCGTTGTCTTGTAGTTTTTCTCTTTTCAGAACCTCACAGACCGCCAAGGAAGCACGGCAGGCCAAATGATTCCCGCCAAAAGTAGTTCCTAAAAGGCCATACTTTGCTTCGATATCGGGACGAATCAAAATTCCGCCCACGGGGAATCCATTCCCCATTCCTTTGGCCATAGAAATGATATGGGGGCGGATATTCACTTTTTGAAAACCAAAAAAGGTTCCTGTTCGGGAAAAGCCCGATTGTACTTCGTCTGCAATCAAGCAAGTACCAAATTCTTCGCAGGCTGCTTGCAATCCTTCCCAAAAGGAATCTTCGGCCTTGTCTAAGCCTCCAACCCCTTGAATGGCTTCAAGGATCACCGCACAAACATCTCCTTTGGCCAATTCTTTTCGAACTTTTTCCAGATCGTTTAGCGGAAGGAAAGTGACTTCTTGTTGAGCGTTTAATGGGGCTACAATATTGGGATTGTCCGTAGCTGCCACACAGGCCGAGGTCCGACCATGAAAACCGTTATGAAAAGCAATCACTCGCTTTTTACCCGTATGGAAAGACGCCAATTTTAATGCGTTTTCGTTGGCTTCGGCTCCTGAGCTACACAAAAAGAGTTCATAATCATCCAAACAGCTCAATTCTCCAATGGCATCTGCCAGTTGTTTTTGTAGGGGATTCTGAACCGCATTTGAATAAAAGCCGATCCGGTTGATTTGTTGTTTTAAAGCCCGATTATAGCGTCGGTGCTGGTGTCCAATCGAAATCACCGCATGCCCTCCATAGAGGTCTAAATATTTTTTTCCATCCTGCCCATACACCCAGACATCTTTCGCACGGGTGGGCGTTACATCATAAAGGGGATATACATCAAATAAATTCATGACTTCCGAATTTGGTTGATTTTATTAAAGGAAGCCATCAGTCCCTGAATAAGGGAAGAGCTAAGCCCCTGATGTTCCATCTGGTTGAGTCCTTCAATGGTACACCCTTGAGGAGTCGTTACCCGATCAATTTCTTCTTCGGGATGATTACCAGATTCGATCAGTAGTTGAGCCGCCCCTAGTGCGGTATACATCGACATTTCCATGGCTTCTTTGGCATCGAATCCCATCTGTACGCCTCCTTGGGTCGTGGCACGGATCAGGCGCATCCAAAAAGCTATCCCGCTGGCGCAAAGTACGGTAGCCGCTTGCATATGTTCTTCGGCTATGGGGAGGGTGTGGCCCAAGTGTTTAAATATAGCTTCGGCAATTTGGAAACTTTTTCCTCCGGCTTTATTGTGACAGATGGTGGTCATGGAAGCCCCAACAGCAATAGCAGTATTGGGCATCGCCCGAACAATAGGCGTCTGGTCGCCAACGATACGTTCCATCCGTTCGATTTTAAATCCAGTAATGGCAGAAATCAGATGGTGTTTTTCGTTGAGGAATGGCTTGATCTGTTCTAGAACACCCTCAAAATGCCCCGGCTGAACCGTAAAGATTAGAATATCAGAATTCCGAACAGCTTCGGTATTATCGGTGCTTACAAATACATTTTTGTAGTCCGTCCATTCCTGAATCGACTCAGTGTTGCGTTTGGTCAGGTAGAGCTGTGTATAGTTGTTATGCATCAAAAGGCCCTTGGCGATACTGAGCCCAAGGTTTCCTGTTCCAATGATTGCGATTTTCATCTGTATGGTGTTTAATTGGGTTGTCTACTGCTTTGGTGCAGCATTAAAATATACTGGCTTTGAGTTGTAGGCCTAGGGTTTCTTCCAGACCTAAAATCAAGTTTAAATTTTGTAGGGCTTGTCCGGCAGCTCCCTTCAACAGGTTGTCTATAGCCGAGGTGATTAGTAATACATTTTCGTGTTTATGCAGGTGTACATGAGCCATATTGGTATTGACCACCTGTTTGAGATGTATCGGTTGCTGAACCCGTTGACTGAAGGGATGATCTGCATACGCTTGATCATAAAGATCTTCGAAATACTTCAATTCCTGTTCGGTCTTAATATAGGCCGTAGCAAAGATCCCTCGCGTAAAATCGCCCCGATGGGGAAGAAAATGTAAGTTCGTTGGAGACTGTTGTAGTGCTCCCAGGGTTTCGCCTATTTCGTTTAAATGCTGATGATTAAAAGGCTTATACCAAGACAAATTGTTGTTCCGCCAGCTGAAATGTCCGGTTTCTGAGGGTTTAATTCCTGCTCCGGTACTTCCCGTAGTAGCATTGATATGTACATCCGTTTGTAAATGCTTGGCAGCTGCAAGCGGCAATAACCCCAGTTGAATGGCCGTTGCAAAGCAGCCCGGATTGGCAATACTGTTGGTGTTTTCGATAGCCTCTTTTTGATATTCTGGAAGACCATACACAAAATTTCGAGCGCCAAAAGCTTGGGTATGCTCCAATCGAAAATCTTGACTTAAATCAATGACAATCGTCTGGTCGTCCACCGCATGATCCTCCATAAAAGTTTTGGAAAGGCCATGACCCAAACACAAAAACAACACATCCACTTCTGGGTCAAATGCACTACTAAAATTTAGATCGGTCCATCCGTTTAGATCGGCATGCACCTCACCAATGGCTTTTCCGGCCTGAGATCTACTAACGGCATATTTTAATTCGAGGGCGGGGTGGTTCAATACCAATCGCAGGAGTTCTCCCCCCGTATATCCTGTACCTCCTATGATTCCAACTTGTTTCATCGCTTAAGATTTTGACTTTTGAACTTGTTGGAAAATACGGTTAGGAACGCTTAGGAGCTTGATAAATCCTTTGGCTTCTTCTGCGGACCAAGCGGCATTTTCTTCTCCATAGGCGCCAAATTCGGGATTCATCAGGTCGTTTTCAGACCTAATGCCCTCTAAAACGAAGCGATAGGGATGCAGTTGTATATATACCGTTCCACTGACCTGGCTTTGGCTTTGACTTAGGTAAGCTTCCATATCTCGCATAACAGGATCCAAATATTGTCCTTCGTGAAGGAGGGTCCCATAAAGTTGCCCTACTTGTTCCTTTTGGAACTGTTGCCATTTACTCAGCGTGTGTTTTTCTAATAAATGGTGGGCTTTAATGATGATGAGTGCCGAGGCAGCTTCAAATCCTACCCGTCCTTTGATCCCTACAATGGTATCTCCCACATGGATGTCCCGTCCGATGGCATAGGGGCCTGCCAGCGCCTGCACTTTCTGGATGGCAGCCACCGGGCTTAACAGTTCTCCGTTGACAGCTTTTAATTCTCCCTTTTCGAATTGCAATTCTAAGGTTTCACTCCCTTTTTTTGTGAGTTGCGAAGGATAGGCTTCTTCGGGTAAGCTTTTGTGAGAGCTTAGCGTTTCGGAACCGCCCACACTGGTTCCCCAAAGTCCTGCATTAATAGAATATTGGGCTTTTTCCCAGGACCAATCGATGCCTTGAGAGATCAGATAATCGACCTCTTCTTGTCGACTGAGCTGTTGATCTCTAATAGGGGTTAGAATTTCAATTTCGGGGGCTAAAACCTGAAAGATAAGATCGAATCGAACCTGATCGTTTCCAGCACCTGTACTTCCATGCGCAATGGCTTGGGCACCTACTTTTTGAGCATAAGCAATCAACTCCAATGCTTGGACGATCCGCTCTGCACTCACGGATAGGGGATAGGTGTTGTTTTTTAGAACATTTCCGTAGATCAAATACTGGATCACTCGACTGTAGTAGCGATCCAAAGCATCGATAACTTCGACATGGACGGCCCCTAGTTCGAGGGCTTTCTTTTGAATTTGATCTTGGGTCTGGGCATCGAAGCCTCCCGTATTGACAGCTATGGCATGAACATCATAGCCTTCCTGACTCATCTTTTTGATGCAGTAGGAGGTGTCTAAACCTCCGCTATAGGCCAATACCAAAGGGATTTTGTTGGATGTTTTCATTTTATTTTTTCTTCTTGAGATAGAGATATTCTTTGATGGATTTTAGTCGTTCGACTACCTTAGGCTTAAATGTTGCTTTCCCATTGGATTGTTTTTTGGGGTCATACAACATTCCCGTACACAGGCACATGCTGCGCTCGGTTCGGGTCAGGATATCGTAGTTTTTACAGGTTTGGCAGCCTTTCCAAAATTCTGGATCGTCTGTCAATTCCGAAAAGTGAACCGGCTTATAGCCCAATTCATAATTAATTTTCATGACGGCCATACCTGTCGTAATTCCAAAAACTTTTGCGTCTGGATATTTTTCTAGGGACAATTCAAAAACCAATTTTTTGATTTTTTTTGCGACCCCTTGACCTCTGTAGTCGGGGGAAACAATCAGTCCAGAATGGGCCACATATTTTCCGTGACCCCAAACTTCGATATAGCAAAAACCAGCAAATTTTTCTCCTTCCAATGCAATTACGGCATTGCCATTGGTGATTTTTTGAGCGATATATTCAGGAGTTCTCCGAGCGATTCCCGTACCCCGTACTTGGGCAGAGGCGTCGATGGTCTCGCTGATTTGCTTGGCGTAAATGATGTGTTGCTTTTGGGCTACCAAAAAGTCCACAGGAATGGATTTTAAAAATTAAAAATTGAAGCTTGTTTGAAGTCGAAAGGAATCGGCCACACCGGATTCCATAATAGATGCACACCCCTTAGGGGCGGCGAAATACCGGGCGAATCGGAAGTGAAAAGAAAGTGTTCTTTTGCATGCCCCAAAATTGCAAACTTTTTCAGGAACCACAAAATCTCAAAGGCTTTTTGATAAGTATTATCACAAAAGCCACATTGATTGTCAAAATTCTATTTTTGTAGAATGAAAAAGGACCTTTTATTGCCATTTCAGCAATCCATGGCCGGGGCACCCGCCGGAAAACACTTGCTAACGGTCAGTGGAGGAGTGGATAGTATGGTTCTGGCGCAGCTCTATCTGCAAGCAAAGCTTCCTTTTGCCATCGCCCATTGCAATTTTCAGCTCAGAGGCCAAGATTCGGACGACGACCAAATATTGGTCCGTCAATGGGCTCAAAAGCACCAGATTCCTTTTTTTACTCAAAATTTTACGACTCAAGCTTACCGAGAAGACAGCAGACTTTCCACCCAAATGGCAGCTCGTGAACTACGCTATCAGTGGTTCGAGGCCATCGCTCGGGTTTGGGGTTTTACCGCTATTGTTACCGCCCATCATTTGGACGACCAACTCGAAACCTTTCTGATGCAACTGGGCAGGGGAAATGGTCTTGAAGGCCTTCGAGGAATACCCCACAAGGCGGGTTTGCGCTGGAGGCCGCTGTTGGGGATCACCAAAGATCAAATTCGCGCCTATGCAGAAACCCATCAGATTCCTTGGCGGGAAGATGCCTCTAACCGAACCGACGATTATAAACGGAATGCGCTTAGACATCAGGTAATTCCCCAATTGAAGGCTACTGATCCTCAATTTTTAAGTTCCTTCCAGCAAAGTCTTTCCTATTTGGAAGAGGTGTATACACACATCGCCCAGCAAGCAGAGGAATTTAAGCAGAAAAATTTCCGTCCGACATCCCAAGGCTATCGAATTGCCAAAAGTACGTTGCTCCCTTCAGCCATATCTCCACCGCTGATCCACCAGCTCTTTTTTGCATATGGTTTTAAGGGGCCTGAGGTCGAAAACTTAGTTCAAGCCTCTTCTGGGAAGTTTTTAGAAAACCCACAGGCCACCCTCTACAGCGAACGGGAAGATCTCTATCTAGAATTGACTCCTACAGAGGTTTCCGCTATAACGCTTAACACTTGGGAGGACTTATCTGCCCTGCAAACCCCCATACAGCTTTTGGAAACGCCTACCAAAATGCCCAAACAGATCCCCCAGACGCATGCCTATTTGGAAAAAGAAATGTTAAAATTTCCACTTCGTCTTCGCCCGTGGCAAAAAGGGGACTATTTTTATCCTACGGGTATGTCTGGCCGTAAATTGGTAAGTAAGTTTTATAAAGACCTAAAACTCAACAGCAGCCAAAAGCAAACCCAACTAATATTAGTATCCCAAAATCAAGTGGTTTGGATTGTGGGGA
The DNA here is from genome assembly GCA_011524915.1 of Flavobacteriales bacterium. Taxonomy (GTDB): domain Bacteria; phylum Bacteroidota; class Bacteroidia; order Flavobacteriales; family Flavobacteriaceae; genus WTJH01. The sequence goes on from WTJH01000085.1 coordinate 18,335, forward strand.
GACGATGCGATCGTCGTTTTGCAGCTCATGCAAACACTACATCCATAACTGCGCTAAAAACCTCAGAGCTATGAAATTAATCTTCCGGACACTTTTGTTGAGTGTCTTTTTATGTTCCTCAGTTGCCTTCGGGCAGTTAGATGATATTGTCCGTTGGGAAAACCATGCCGAACAAGTCAACGACTCCACCTATCTTTTGCATTTTAACGCAACCATAGCTCCCAAATGGCATTTATATTCTCAGTTTTCACCTGAGGATGGAGCGGTCCCCACCGAATTTAACTTTACCGAAAATGATGCCTATACACGTATAGGGACGGTAGAAGAAAGTCAAGCCATAACGGCCTACGATAAAGTCTTTGAAATGGACTTGGTGTTCTTTGACAACCAAGCCACCTTTACTCAAAAAGTAGTGGTCTCCGATCCCAAGCATGTCATTCAGGGAACGGTGATCTACCAAGCCTGCGACGATCGACTCTGTATCTTTAGAGAAGATGCCTTTGAGTTTAAACTTTCGGCAGATGCCGCTGCTGCTCCAGAAAAACAACTGCAAGCGACCGATAAAGAAAAAGCGGCAGCCTTGCGTTTAGACCTAAAAAACAAGGATTTTTTGGCTTCTGCTGCCACGGCAGACCCGAGCGGAGGGGCTTATTTTAATATTTTTTTGTTGGGGCTTTTAGGAGGGTTTTTGGCTTTGCTCACCCCTTGTGTATTTCCCATGATTCCTTTGACGGTCTCCTTTTTTATCAAGCAATCCGACAACCGACGCAAAGGTATTTTCCAGGCGGTGATGTATGGGGTTTTTATCGTTGCTATTTATGGGCTACTGAGCTTACCTTTTCATTTCTTAGATTCGGTAGACCCTGAAATCCTAAATACCATTTCAACCAATGTGGTTTTAAATGTGTTGTTTTTTGCCATTTTTTTATTCTTTGCTTTTTCCTTTTTTGGCTATTACGAACTCACCCTGCCCAGTTCTTGGGGAGCCAATACCGATGCGGCCTCTCAATGGAAGGGCTTGGTAGGGGTCTTTTTTATGGCACTTACCCTAGCCATCGTTTCCTTTTCGTGTACCGGGCCCATCTTAGGATCGCTCTTGGCCAGTTCCATCAGTTCCAGTGGCGGGGCCATGCAACTCACAGCTGGGATGCTGGGCTTTGGCGTTGCCTTGGGCTTGCCCTTTGCTCTGTTTGCACTCTTCCCTACAGCGCTGGATGCCCTGCCAAAATCGGGGGGATGGCTCAATACGGTTAAGGTTGTCCTAGGGTTTATCGAACTAGGGCTGGCACTTAAGTTTTTGTCCAATGCCGATTTGGTGGCCCATTGGGGGATCCTAAAAAGAGAAATATTTGTGGGACTGTGGTTTTTGATCTCTTTTCTAACCACCATATATCTGTTTGGACTGATTCGATTTCCGCACGACGGTCCCAAAGGAAAACTGGGAATCACCCGAACCGGTTTTGGGGTGCTTACCCTTTTGTTTTCGTCCTATTTGTTGTTGGGCTTGGTATCCGAAGAAAACCGGCTTAAGGCATTGAGTGGTTTTCCCCCTCCAGAGTTTTACAGTATCCGTGTAGTGGAAAGCGAATGTCCTTTAAACCTGAATTGCTATAAAGATTTTGAAACCGGTTTAGCCGCGGCTCAGGCTGCTCAAAAACCCATTCTTTTGGATTTTACGGGTTGGGCCTGTGTCAACTGCCGTAAGATGGAAGAAAACGTATGGTCCGATCCTCGGGTATATGCCCTGCTAAAGGACGAATATATCCTGATCTCCCTCTATGTAGACGACCGTAAACAATTATCCGAAACCGACCGTTTCCAGTTCGAACTGCCCGATGGCCGGATCAAAGCCATTGAAACCGTGGGTCAAAAATGGGCCACCTTCCAAGCCGTAAATTTCCAAACGGCTTCCCAACCCTATTATGTATTGATGGCCCCAGACGGAACCCTTTTAAATACACCCATCCAATATACCGATACCCAAACCTATCTCCAATGGTTAAAAGATGGACTGGAAGTGTTTTGATGAAAAATCAAAACGATTTTAGAGGGTGTAGGGCGTAAGATCCCCAAATAAAATTTCGGTTAAGATACATAAGGCATAGGGCTTGGCAATTTAAAGTTACAGATCTAAATGCTTAATTCCAAGGGTGTTTAGCGGAGTTTAGGGCTCCACAGCTTTTTTATATCTTTAAAGGAACCAAATCACCTACGGATGTTTGTCCAAGTCTTTGGCAGTGCCCTGATGGGGGTAGATGCCCATAAAATCACCATAGAAGTCAATATTGATGCGGGGATCGGCTACCACCTGGTGGGCCTACCCGACAATGCCATCAAAGAAAGTAACTACAGGATTGCGGCGGCACTCCAAAACATCGGCTATAAGCTTCCCGGAAAAAAGATCACCATCAATATGGCTCCGGCCGATTTGCGGAAAGAAGGATCGGCCTATGACCTTCCTATAGCTCTGGGAATCCTAACCGCTTCTGGCCAGTTGCCAGCCCCTCAGATAGGCGACTATACCATTATGGGCGAAATTGCCTTGGACGGGTCGCTCCGTCCCATTAAGGGGGCTTTGCCCATAGCTATTCAGGCCCTTCAAGACGGTTTTAAGGGCTTTATTCTTCCGGAGCAAAACGCAGCTGAGGCGGCTATGTTCAAGGGCATTTCCGTCTATGGGGTTTCCCATATTCAAGAAGTCATGGATTTTTTGGAGGGTAAAAAAGAGCTCACTGCGGTTCAAGTAGATGCCCGAAAGCTTTTTGCCCAACAGCAACAACTACCGGCTTTAGATTTTGCCGATGTCAAAGGGCAGGAAACCATCAAGCGATGTATGGAAATTGCCGCTGCTGGCGGGCACAACATTATCCTGATTGGTCCTCCGGGAGCTGGTAAAACCATGTTGGCCAAACGCTTGCCCAGTATTTTGCCACCCATGGAACTTTCGGAAGCTTTAGAAACCACCAAAATACACAGTGTCGTGGGTAAATTACACAGTCAAGGCCTGCTGGCCAGCAGACCTTTTCGGGCCCCGCACCACACCATTTCGGATGTGGCTTTGGTCGGTGGGGGGCAGTATCCCCAACCCGGAGAAATATCTTTGGCCCATAATGGCGTGTTGTTTTTGGACGAATTGCCCGAGTTTAAACGCAGCGTATTGGAAGTGTTGCGGCAACCCTTGGAAGACCGCCAAGTGACGATTTCTCGAGCCAAGTTTACGGTGACCTATCCCTGTTCTTTTATGTTGGTGGCCAGTATGAATCCAAGTCCTTCCGGCTTTTTTAACGACGGGCGGGGGCAGCACTCGGCCCCAGAGATGCAACGCTATTTGGGAAAAATTTCGGGTCCGCTATTGGATCGGATCGATTTGCATCTGGAAGTGAGTCCGGTTCCTTTTTCGGAATTGGCAGAAAAGCCCTTGGGCGAGCCTTCAGCCAGCATCCGGAAACGGGTGGTAGCCGCCCGCCAAATTCAAAGAGAACGATTTATAGACCAGCCCCAAATGCATCAGAATGCACAGATGCCTCAAGCAATATTGCGAAAGTATTGTGTTTTGGACGCTTCCAGTCAAAAACTCTTAAAGGAGGCTATGAATCGACTTTCGCTCAGTGCCCGAGCTTATGACCGGATTTTAAAAGTCTCCCGAACCATTGCCGATCTGGAAGGGGTTCCTCAGATTTTAAGCGCGCATATTGCCGAAGCCATCCAATACCGATCGTTGGATCGGGAGGGCTGGTTGGGTTAGGTTTTTTTTCGGAATCGAAATGGCTACCTTGCTGCTTAAAAATAGGATATGTCATTATTAGAGTTGATTCGTCGTCGTCGATCTATTTTTCCGGTTCAGTACAGCTCGGATTCAATTGCCCCCTCAGATATAGAAGAACTGTTGGAAGCTGCCAATTGGGCACCTACCCATCGAAAAACAGAACCCTGGCGTTTTTATGTGATTCAGGGGGAGCAGCGAACGGCTTTAGGAGCGTTTTTAGCGGCAAAATATCGAGAAACCGACCCCAAAGCTTCGGACTTTAAAGCCAAAAAAATTCAACAAAAACCCGAACAATCGGCTGCCGTAATAGCCATTGTTATGCAACGCTGTCCAGAGGAAAGTGTTCCGGAATGGGAAGAAGTTGCCGCTACGGCCATGGCGGTCCAAAACCTATGGCTGTTGGCCACCGAAAAAGGCCTAGGAGGCTATTGGAGTTCTCCGGGACTAAAAGCCTATATGTCTGAATTTTTGGAGATGAACCCAGGCGAAAAATGTCTAGGCTTTTTCTATCTCGGAAAATTCGAAGGCCCCGCTCCCGAGCGAGAGCCTAAACCGCTTGCCCAGAAAGTGGTCTGGGTGGGCAAATCTTCTTAAATCCAACGGAGGGTTTTATCCCAAAATTAGTGGGCTACCTAGACTTTAAACAGCTTTATATACCTCCGAAAAGGGAACTCTAAAGCGATTGCCATAGACTCCTTTTTCGGTTCTATAGCCGCAACCGATCACCATATTGATCTGTGCCGATCGGGGGAGGCCAAGGGCCTTCTTTACCCGGAGCGAATCAAAGCCTTCCATAGGACAAGTATCCATCCCGTAGGCAGCCATACTAAGCATAAAATTCTGAGCCGCAAGGCCAGCACTTTTATGAGCCACCACTCGCATATCGCTTTTGCGAACCTGTCGGTAAATGGGACGGAACATCCCTGTAATTTGTGTACCGATAAATTTTAGCCCGCCTAGGATCCCTAAAAAATCGCCATAAAGGGTAGGGATCAGCTTTTGATAATAGTTGAGCGCCATTTTTTTTCGTCTTTCGTCTACATTTTCGGCTGCTGCAAAAGAGGCTTGTAGATACTTGACATTGGCTTTAGCTCTGGATTTCCATAAATCTTTCCGGACCACGACCACCACCAACTGTTGAGCTGTTTTTGCTGCAGGCTGATTAAAACAAGCGGCAGCTATTTGGCTTTTAATATCGGAGCTTTCGACCCGATAAAATTCCCACAGTTGCATATTGGACGAGGTGGGAGCTAAATGGGCTTGCTCCAAACACTGTTCTACCAATGAGGAATCCAAAGCTCTGTCGGGATCGTAATGCCGTACCGATCGGCGGTGGGCAATGGCTTCAGAAACGGTTTTTTGATTTAGTTGATCCATCGAGTAATTCGTTTTAAGAGTTGAAATTCTTTTGCTTTATAGGGGGCATAGCGTTGGGGTAAATCCAAAATAAACCTTCTTTTGATTACGGGTTTGTAGTGCGTAAACAATTCAAAGCTTTTTTGACCGTGGTAGGCCCCAATTCCGCTATTGCCGATCCCTCCAAAAGGCAGATTGGCATTGGCAAACTGAATCAGTACATCATTGACTACGCCCCCACCAAAGGGAAATTCGGCCAAGAGAGTATCCGTAAATTTAGTGTTATGACTAAAGACATAAAACGCCAATGGATTCGGATTTCGGTCGATCACCGTTCGGATATCTGCTAGCGTCTCATAGGTTAAAATGGGAAGGATTGGACCAAAGATTTCCTCCGTTTGAATGATATGATCTGCACTTTGGGGTTCCACCAAAGTGGGGCCAAAGTATTTGGTTTGTACATCGGTCTGGTTGCCGTATAAAACGGTATTGCCGGCAACAAAAGCTTGCATCCGTTCGAAGTGGCGTTCGTGAATCAGGCGACCATAGTCTACAGACTCCTGTGGATTTTTTCCAAAGGCCGCTTCGATTTCTTCGATAATTGCCTGGACCAAAGCGTCCTTAAAGGAGGCTTTTACCAATAGGTAGTCGGGCGCAATACAGGTCTGCCCACAATTGAGGAATTTCCCCCAAACGATCCGACGTGCCGTTTTCTTGAGCGGAGTGCTTCCATCAATGATACAAGGACTCTTGCCGCCCAGTTCTAGAGTTACGGGAGTTAGATGTTGGGCTGCCGCCTGAGCCACCATTTT
>WTJH01000074.1 GCA_011524915.1 Flavobacteriales bacterium
GTCGGGGTGGCAGGATTCGAACCTGCGACCTCCTGCTCCCAAAGCAGGCGCGATAACCGGGCTACGCTACACCCCGAAAAGGTGCGCAAATATACATTATGCATTGCTTATCCACAAGACTTCTAGAAGAGAATTCTCGGCTTCCTTTTTAAAAGCAGCTCCGCCCTAAAGCAAACCCTTTCGTTTACAGAGGTTTGTCGAACATCAGCGCATAATAAACATGCCGATATTTCCGTGCATAATATTGAAATTTTCGGATCAGTTGGGGGACAACAGCACGCTTTTTCAAGAGTTTTTGTAGGTTCATAACAAAGGGCTTTAGACCACTAAGTTACAATAAATTTACATACAGGTAACATTAATTTAATATTAAGAGTATCCAAAAATCGATGTTTGAGTAATATAATCCGTATTAACTCATGGAAAAAAACATAATTTTTCCAATTTTACGTTAGTATACTAATGGACGGATACAACAGTTGGATGGCCGATCTACGGGATCATTTTGTGGAATGCTATGGGGCAGCACCCGTAGTGGCCTTTGCTCCCGGACGCATCAATATCATCGGAGAACATACCGACTATAACGGCGGTTTGGTATTTCCGGCGGCGATCGATTTGGGAATTGCTGCTGCCGTAGCCCAAAATAATTCCAACCGTATTCGGGTATGGGCATTGGACCTAGACGAAACTTTTGAGTTTTCGGCAGATCAAATTCTGGTTCCGCTGGCCGAAGGCGGCTGGCGCAACTATATCATTGGGGTCGTGGCACAAGCGCAACGTCAAGGAAAATCTTTTTCGGGTTTTGATCTGATGTTTGGCGGCTCCATTCCTATGGGGTCTGGGCTTTCCTCCTCTGCGGCCTTGGAAAACAGTGTTTTATTGGCGCTTAATCAATTGTTCGACTGGGAGTTTTCCCGGTTGAGTTTGCTGCAAATGGCTCAGGCAGCCGAAAATTCTTTTGTTGGGGTGCTCTGCGGGATCATGGATCAATATGCTTCCATGCTCGGAAAAGAGCAGCAGGCTTTTGTTTTGGATTGTCAACAGTTGAAGGCCGATTATGTATCGGCCGCCCTCGAGGGCTATGAATGGATGCTGATTAATTCTCAGGTCAAACATCAACATGCAGAATCGGGATATAACAGCAGACGACAAAGCTGCGAAAGCGCCCGAGAAAAGTTAGGAGTCCAGTCCTTAAGTGATATGAGTCTGCCGGCTTTAGAAGAAAAGAGAGCACTTTTAACCCCAAACGAATATACCAAAGCCCGCTATGTGGTGGAAGAAAACCACCGGGTACAGCAAGCCTATAAAGCCTTGCAGACACAAAATGCTGAGGCCTTGGGTCAATTATTATTTCAAAGTCATACAGGACTTCGGGATCAATATGAGGTCAGTTGTCCAGAAATCGACTTTTTGGTGGATTTGGCAGCCGCCTCCCCAGCGGTTATCGGAGCTCGTATCATGGGAGGAGGTTTTGGTGGGTGTACCCTGAACCTAATCGATCAAAACAAACGCGAGGAGATTCAGGATATTTTAGCGGCCTATTCCCAGCGTTTTGGGATCCAAGCGGAGCTCATCCCGGTTCGGATTGCTGCAGGTGCCCGAATAATTTTTCAACCCTAAATCCATCCCTATTCATGTCTAACGTATTTCAACAAACCCATATTCGGACCAATATCCTTACCGGAGCCGAGGTATTGATTTCTCCCCATCGGACCCAACGTCCTTGGCAAGGGGCTCAAGAACAATTGCCTCAGCAAGACCCCATTTCCTACGATCCCGATTGTTATCTCTGCCCCGGAAATACACGGGCCAATGGAGCGGTCAATCCAAACTATACGCATACCTATACTTTTGTCAACGATTTTTCTGCTTTGACCCCTCAACAAGATCAAAGCTTTTGGCAAGAAGGTTTGTTGGAAGCCCGTTCCGAAAGTGGTATTTGTAAAGTCATTTGTTTTGCTGCCGACCATTCCCAACAGTTGTCTCAAATGTCTTCTGCCCAATTGCTGCAAGTGGTGCAAACCTGGCAACGAGAATTTAAAGAACTGTCTCAGCTCCCAGGAATTCAGAACATTCAAATCTTTGAAAATAAAGGAGCAGTCATGGGGTGTAGCAATCCGCATCCCCATGGTCAAATCTGGGCTCAACAGTCCATCCCTCAAGAAATACGCCTCAAGTCGCAACGCTTTCAGGCCCACCATACAGGCCGACAAAAAAGTCTGCTGGAAGACTACCTCCAGCAAGAATTGGAACAAGACCAACGTGTCATTTTCCAAAACGACAGCTGTGTCGCATTGGTTCCCTTTTGGGCGGTATGGCCTTTTGAAAGTATGATTGTTCCCAAAAGAAAGATGGCTCATATCAGCCAAATGACTCCAGTCGAAAGTCGGGACTTTGGCGCTGCCATAGGACAGTTGACTCAAATCTACGATCGGGTCTTTGGAGTATCTTTTCCCTATTCGGCAGGGATTTATCAGGCACCTTTGGATCCTCAATGGCAAGGGGGCTGGCATTGGCATATGCTGTTTTATCCTCCTTTGTTACGCTCGGCAACGATAAAAAAATTTATGGTGGGTTATGAGATGTTTGGTATGCCTCAAAGGGACTTTACACCCGAATATGCCGCCGGAATCTTAAAAGCTTTGGTTTGAGGCGGCTGAGGTGGTTATATATCGGTTTCATTTTCCTTTCCGGACAGGCATGGGCACAACAACCTTCTTCTTTTGTGGTCCATACGGATCTGGATCTGTTGTGGGAAAAAGATTCTTTATATCAGGCCCAGTTTTCGATTGCCAATCGGTCCGATATGCTCCAATACGAAGGGTCTTGGATAGGGCAGCGCTTTGTGGAAGTGGGACATACCTCTATATTTCCGATGGGGGAGGGACGGCAATTGCAATTGGGAACCCTCTATCGATGGATGGACGCCCGAACGGGAACCCCTTTCGAGTGGCGTTTTCAGGAACAATGGTCCTGGAAAGGCAGGTCGTTTACCTACAGACTGCGAAGCGAACAACGCCTGTTTAAGGCTCGTCAAAAATTAAGAATCCGATATCGAATATCTAAAGCTCTGGGGCAAAGCCCCCTTCAGGCCCATGCCGAAGGGCTGTGGTCTCTAGAAAAGCAGCGCCATCCGATCTATGGCTTTCGAGCAACCTTGGCGCATCTGCAAAAAATATCCCCCACCTTTCGGTGGAGGACTAGTGTGCAATATCGCTTAAGCGATCTTCGGGCAGCTCGGATCTCTCAGTGGTTTGTGTTGCTGGATGGATCCCTCCGATTTTAAGGCAAGCCTATTGCTTACGGATCCGAATTTCAGTTCCGTTTTTTGAACTTCGATAATGAAATTCTCGGGTGGTAGTGCCTGGGGGGCAATCCAGGCATTTGAGTCCGTCGGCAGTCATTTCATACAGATGTCCTGCCAGTTCTCTACGGGTTAAATTTTCGTCGTGAGGCGTTTCCCAGCTCATATAGTCCGAAAGTTTGGCGTGTATAAAAACCTTTTGTCCCTCTGGGAGCTTGAGATAGGTGCGCAAATCACGATCGTGGAAGGTGGTTCCCTCTTGGCGTACCCAATGACTCGGAAATAGAATTCGGGAGTCTTCAACGATAGGCTCGAAAAGAATGTCTTGAGCATTTTCTTTGGCTTGGGCGATATCTTCCCCTCGGGAGCTAAAATGGGTACTCAATTCGGCTTCGGAAGCGGTGGTTGGCTGAATCACCAGTCGCCAATCTTCGGATAAAAATACCCGATCTCCGGCTTCATTTTCATACAGCTCAAAGGGATTCCCCCAGTCAACGATTCGTTCATAGTCTTGCGTATTGGAATGTAGCTGTAAGCGTAGTGTATCCGAAACCTGTAGGGGAAGGCTCGTGGCTTCCGTGATACTGGATTCTACTCGATTTTTCCGAACCTGATTGAATCCAACTCCAGATAAGACCAAAATACTGGCAAACCAGATCAATACGCTACTCCACACAAAAACAGGACTAAAAATGGATTTTCGCGGTCGGACCAACTTCAGTCCAAGCCCAAAAATAAATAGGGCGGGAACCAAAGCAATGATAAAGGCCAGGAGAAAAAGCCCCCAGATGGGGATCATGGTGCTAATAAGGGACTGAAGCATCAAAAAGGGGCCAAGGGTCCATCCCAAAAGGAGGGCTCCTAAGAGGCCAATGAATAAGCCGGCCAGGAGATTAAACCCGAGGATAATTAGGAGTACTCCTATAAATAGTCCGGCAAATTTAAGCAGCCCACTAAGAACCTTTCCTAAACCATCTACGGTGCTTCTTGACTTTTTTTTTAGGGTTTCCGATCCTTTTTTAAAGTCGACGTCTTTGACTTTTTGTGAGACTTCTTCAAATTCTTCCTTGATCTTTTTTTCGATGGTCGAAATATTAACAGGCTCCCCCTTCATCTGCAATTTTTCTGTGGTGGTATGGGCTGCAGGGAGTAAAATCCAAAAGATGATATATAGGAATAAGAAGGTTCCGCCCGAAAAAAGCACTAAGAATAACCAGATCAGTCGGATCCAAAAGATTTCAAATCCAAAGTAGTGGCCCAGGCCTGCGGCTACTCCGCCGATATAGCGATCATCAGGGTCTCTAAATAATTTCTTTTTTACGGTCGATTGTGGATCGGAGCTTTCTTCTGCTTCCTGAAAATCCACAGGTTCCCCTAAAATGGCAATCACTTCGTCTACATCCTTTTGACTGATCACAGCTTGGGCGTTGGCTTTGCGTTCTTCGAAAAGTTCCGCCATTCGCGCTTCTATATCTTCTATGATTTCCGAAGAACCTTCGGTCTGAGAAAAAGCTTTTTTAAGTTTTTTTAAATAGGCTTCAAGGGTACGGTAGGCAGTTTCATCGATATGGAAAAAACGCCCGGCAAGATTAATGTTTACTGTTTTATTCATGACTGTGGGTCTTATTGGGTGATTTTTTGAACGGCTTGATGGAGGGTGTCCCAAGCGGTTTGGAGTTCTTTAAGAAAGGTTTTTCCCTCCGGGGTTATGCTGTAATATTTACGAGGGGGTCCCGAAGTGGATTCTTCCCAACGATATTCCAATAAGGATTCGTTTTTTAGGCGCGTCAGTAGGGGATATAGGGTTCCTTCTACTACGAGGAGTTCAGAGGCTTTGAGGGCTTTAAGAATCTCCGATGCATATTGGTCTTCCTTGTGGATGGTGGCCAAAATACACAGTTCTAAGATGCCTTTTCGCATTTGTGCTTTGGTGTTGTCTATATTCATCGTAAAGTACTATTTAATACAAATATATAAACAAAAAACAGTACTATGCAAAACAAGATACTGTTTTAACACTCTTTAACATTTTTGCAACAAGCTATTTCAAACGAACTTTTTATATTCGAAAAGCCAAAACATGAATTTCAATGCAGAACAATGATTTGTTTTTCTATTCGAAGATTATTTTACGGCGGGTAAGTTTTAGCCGCTACCTTTTCTTTAAGGAATTGCGAAAAGCCTGCGGTCAACTGGAGCCCAAGCAATCCGAACGCTTAGAACGCTGGGCCTATGCCTATTATGGTCAAAAGAAAAGCAGTCCTGTAAAAGTTTAATTTTTTTGGAGTTGGGGCGTAATCACCTGATAGTCCTCAAAGGCGATGGCTCCTCGGATAATACCACTAATGGTTTTATGTAAAGCTTCGATCACCGGCAGTTTGATCTGACTTTTGGTATAGATCAGACTCACTTCTCGGGCAGGTGAGGGTGCTTTAAACGGTTTGAGATGGTTTTTTTGTTGTCCTTCTAAACTTCGGGTATGTAGGTAGGGGAGTAGGGTCATGCCTAGCCCTTCGTCCGAAAGACGGATAAGCGTTTCGAAACTTCCGCTTTTGAGGTCAAAAGCTTTATTTTTTTGAGAGCGGTCCGCCACACATAAATTCAAGGTTTGATTCCTAAAACAATGCCCGTCTTCCAAAACCAAAACGGGATTGCTGCTGAGATCGTCTACTTCCAATTCTTCTAGCCCGTGTAAGGTATGGCTGTCAGGGACATAGCCAATAAATGGTTCGTAATAGAGCACTCGTTCTAAGATCTGATTGTGTTGTAGGGGGGTCGCAGCAATACCGGCATCTAGCTTTCCTTGCTGTAGCGCATCGAGTATATTTTGGGTATTGAGCTCTTCGATTTCCAGAACCACCTGAGGGTGTTGTTTTAAAAACTCCCGCATAAACAGGGGGAGTAGGGTGGGCATAATGGTGGGGATAATCCCTAAGCGAAAACGCCCGCCAATCAGTCCTTTTTCTTGCGCAATGACATCCTGCATCCGTTGGGATTCCTCTAAAATGGTTCGGGCTTGGGCCACAATTTTCTGTCCCACAGCCGTCAGTCCAATCGGTTTGGTTTTTCGGTTAAAGATCTGAACCGCCAATTCCTCCTCTAATTTTTGCATCTGCATACTCAAGGTG
>WTJH01000160.1 GCA_011524915.1 Flavobacteriales bacterium
ACTCCACACGGGCAGAGGACTTGCGAAAATGAATCCGAGTATCCAAAGCAGGGCTGTTTTAGTATATAGTGTCTTCATAGGAATCTTGATTTTTTGGGTTGAGTTCTTTTTTCATTTGGGCTAATATTTCCAGTTGGGTTTGCAGATTTTCCATCAACGCAGGCAAGAGGGTTTCGTAGTTTTCTAGGGTGTATAATTTTTGACGGAGGAGTTCTTCCTTTTGTTGGAGCTTATCCAGTTGGCTCATCATTTGTTGAACGGCCTGCGGTTGTTTTGTTCCATAATTTTGCATCAACTCGGACTGTTCCAAACGGATTTGCTCAATAAAGTAGTCCGAAGTTTCTGCATCGGGCAGTTCAAGTTCGGGACTTTGAATTTGAGATATGGTCAACCATCCCACGATCCCGATGGCGGCTATAGAAGCAACCCAAGTAACCCATTGGGGTTTTTGTTTGTGTTGTTGTTCGAGTTTTTTCCGAAAGCGCTCTTGGTGTCCACGAGGGGGAGCTAAGGCTTGAAAAAGCTCTTGCAGATCTGTGTCATCCATTTGTTTCATATCAAATATTTTCGAAGTTCTTCTTTTGCTCGGGAAAGCCGGGTCCGACAAGCCCCAGAGCTGATGTTTAATTCTAAGGCAATCTCTTCATGAGACATATTGCTGTGATAAAAGAGTTGCAATATTTTTTGGGTTTGGGGCTTAAGTTTTTCGAGGGCTTGTTGCAAAGCGAGCAGTTGTTCCGAATTTTCTTCTTCCTGAGCATCTTCCCACGAATCCTCTAGCTGTTCCGGGAGGGTTTGGATTTTAAATCGATTGGACTGCTTTATTTCATGTAAACTTTTGCGGTAGACGATTTGTTTGAGCCATCCTCCAAAACCATTCGGATTTTGAAGCTGATCGATTTTTTCAAAAGCCACCAAAAAACTGTCGTGCATCAGGTCTTCCGCTTTTGTCGTGTCCTGAAGTACCTGATAGGCGGTCCGGTAGGCCATAGTTGAAAACATAGTATACAGTTCCATTTGTGCTCGCTTGTCTTTCCGATGACATCGCTCAACGATTAAACTCAGTTCTATTTTATTTTGGGTGATACTCAAAAAAAGACGTCTTTACTTATAAGAGAAATGATGGGCTCAAATGTTACATATATTTTTTGGCACAACTCTTGGGCTATATTTATATACCAATGTAATCAGAATTAAAAATAGGTTATCCTCAGCTGAAACCTGACAGGATGACAATAATATATCTATGGGAAACTTTCAATTTAAAAACTTGGACAATTTGTCACTACAAGAATTGGAAAATGAAGCGGAATTAATCCCCTTGTTAACCTCTGAGGACGAGGAAGCTCTTCAGAATGAATCTTTACCTCCCCAAGTGCCTATTCTTCCTTTAAAGAATACCGTACTTTTTCCGGGAGTCGTAATTCCTATTACTGCTGGGCGAGACAAATCTATTCAGTTGATCAAAGATGCCAATAGTGGCGAAAAGGTGATTGGCGTAGTGGCTCAGCGCGATCTAAACGAGGAAAATCCGGGACCACAAGATTTGTATGATTTAGGGACCGTCGCTCAGATTCTTCGTGTATTAAAGATGCCCGACGGAAACACTACCGTAATTATTCAGGGGAAAAAGCGATTTCAGATCGATCAATACGTTCAGGAGCAACCCTATCTGAAGGCTACGATCCGTCCGGTAGAGGAGCAAAGTCCGGCAGAGCAAGATTCGGAATTCAATGCTACGGTGGATTCGATCAAAGAATTGGCTTTAAAGATTATAGAAGAAAACCCCAACATCCCAACCGAAGCGGCTTTTGCGATTAAGAACATTCAAAGTCCGATTTTCTTAATCAATTTTGTCTCTTCCAATATGAATCTGACATCTGCCGAAAAGCAGGAAATTTTGGGGATGATATCTCTTCAGGAAAGAGCCCTTAAATGTTTGAAGTATATGGATGTAGAATACCAAAAATTGGTATTAAAAAACGACATTCAAAACCGAGTTCGAAACGAGTTAGACTCCCAACAGCGGGAGTACTATCTGCATCAGCAAATGAAAACCATTCAGGAGGAATTGGGCGGTATTTCTTATGAGGCAGAAGTAGAGGAAATGCGGCAAAAGTCCAAAACCAAAAAATGGAGTGCTGAAGTTGGGGAGCATTTCGAAAAAGAAATCCTCAAGCTGCAACGTATGAATCCACAGGTGGCAGAATACAGTGTACAGCGGAATTATCTGGATCTGTTTTTGGAATTGCCTTGGGATGAGTTTTCGGAAGATCGCTTTGATCTTAAAGCGGCCCAAAAAATCTTGGATCGAGACCATTATGGACTCGAGGAAGTAAAAAAGCGGATCATTGAATATTTGGCGGTATTGAAGCTGCGTAATGATATGAAGTCTCCGATTTTGTGTTTGTACGGACCTCCGGGTGTCGGGAAAACATCTTTAGGCCGCTCGGTGGCTGAGGCTTTGGGCCGAAAATATGTTCGGATTTCTTTAGGAGGGATGCGAGACGAAGCCGAAATCCGCGGCCATCGAAAAACCTATATCGGGGCTTTACCCGGGCGTATTATTCAAAGTTTAAAGAAAGCAGGGACTTCGAATCCAGTCTTTGTTTTAGACGAGATCGATAAAATGGCCGCTGGGGTTCAGGGGGATCCTGCAGCTGCTTTGCTTGAAGTTTTAGACCCCGAGCAAAACAAAAGCTTTTACGATAACTTTTTGGAATTGGGATACGATCTTTCCAAAGTGATGTTTATTGCCACGGCCAATAGTTTGGCTCCTTTGCACCCGGCCCTACGGGATCGGATGGAGATCATTTCTGTCAATGGCTATACCGTAGAAGAAAAGGTAGCGATCGCTCAAAAATACCTACTTCCCAAACAGTTGGAAGAACACGGTCTAACCAAAAATGATTTGAATTTAAGCAAGTCAATTACAGAGGCTGTTGTCGAGGGATATACCCGAGAGTCTGGAGTTCGAGGCTTAGAAAAGCAAATTGCAAAGATGGTTCGTTTTACAGCCAAAAACATAGCCATGGAGGAAACCGCAATTGTAGCTCCCAAAAAAGAAGACTTAGCTGAAATCTTAGGCGCTCAAAAAGTGTTTAGAGATCAGTACGAAAACAATCAGGTGGCTGGAGTGGTAACAGGACTGGCATGGACAGCTGTAGGCGGTGATATACTCTTTATAGAGTCTGCAATTTCGCCGGGCAAAGGAGGTCTAAGCATCACTGGAAATTTGGGTAAAATCATGAAAGAGTCTGCCACCATAGCTTTGGAGTATATCAAGGCCAATGCGGCTCGTTTTGGACTCGATCAATTTCCTTTCGACAAGTTTAATATTCACATCCACGTTCCGGAAGGGGCAACTCCTAAGGATGGCCCAAGTGCGGGGATTACGATGCTTACCTCTTTGATTTCACTTTTGACCCAAAAACGTGTCAAGCAAAAGCTGGCCATGACAGGAGAAATTACACTTCGTGGAAAGGTATTGCCCGTCGGTGGGATTAAAGAAAAAATTCTGGCAGCGAAGCGGGCCAAAATCAAGGAGATCATCTTGTCCAAAGACAACGAAAAGGATATTTTAGAAATCAATGAAAAATATCTGAAGGGCTTAAGCTTTCATTATGTGACCGAAATGCATGAAGTTCTTGAACACGCAATTACGGAGCAGGCCGCTCGTTTTGCCAAAAAACTTCAGAGTGCTTCATGAAAACGCCTTCCCCCATCGTAATTGCTATTGACGGCCATGCGGCCACGGGTAAGAGTACTCAAGCCAAAAAATTGGCCGATCATTATCAATGGATTTATATCGATACTGGAGCCATGTACCGAGCCGTTGCTTGGGTGGCCTTACAGCGCGGCTGGATTCAGGGAGATGTATTGGATGCTTCGACCCTGATCCATCATTTGAACGATATCCGACTAGAATTTAAACACTCTTCCACCCATGCGACTAGCCTATGGCTCAATGGTCGGGAACTTCAAGATGAAATCCGTAGTATGGAGGTGAGCCAATGGGTGAGTAGGATTGCCAAGATTCCTGAAGTCAGATCCTATCTGGTCGCCCAACAACAGGCTCTGGGAGCGCATCAGGACGTAATTATGGACGGAAGAGATATAGGAACCGTGGTTTTTCCCAAGGCTACCCTTAAATTTTATTTTACCGCCCGTCCGGAGATTAGAGCCCAAAGACGTTTAGAAGAGTTGCAAGTACAACAACCCGATATAAGCTTCGAAGAGGTATTGGCGAATGTAAAGCAGCGCGATCACTTGGATAGTACTCGCGAACACGCCCCTTTGAAACAAAGCGAGGACGCTGTATTGATTGACGTTTCTGAGCATTCCATAGCCGAGATATTTACACAACTGTGTGGCCATATCGATAAAGCCCTGAATTGAAGTAAGATTCCTTTGGATTTCAGGGGATTAGTCGTAAATTTGCCGCCCGTTGTGTGTAGAGAATGACAACGGTATTGAATTGAATCAATCACTTCTAGGCCTTTTGCGCTTCATCATTCTCCAAAAACCTAGAATACAAATTTTACATCAGCCATGGCTGAAGAAACTCAAAACCCAGCGCCTGAGCAGCAAGCTGCACAAGCCGAAGCCCCACAAAGCAATCCAGCAGAATTTTTAGAAAATTTTAATTGGGAACTCTACGAAGAGGGAATTGACCCTATCGAAGACAAACAACTTGCTGAATTTGAAACCTTAGTAAAAGAAAACTTTGTTGACACTGCAGACGACGATGTAGTAGAAGGATTAGTTGTACACATGACTGATCGCGACGCTATCATCGACATCAATGCTAAGTCTGAAGGTGTTATTTCTTTAAACGAATTTCGGTACAATCCAGATCTCAAAGTGGGAGATAAGGTCGAAGTAATCGTTGATACTCGAGAAGATCGTACAGGACAGCTCGTGCTTTCGCACAGAAAAGCTCGTGTGATCAAAGCTTGGGACCGTGTCAACAATGCTCACGATAATGGAGAGATTGTCAATGGATTTGTAAAGTGTCGTACCAAAGGAGGTATGATTGTTGACGTATTTGGAATCGAAGCATTCTTGCCTGGATCTCAAATCGACGTTAAGCCCATCCGTGACTACGATCAGTATGTGAATAAGACTATGGAATTCAAAGTGGTTAAGATCAACCATGAATTCAAAAACATCGTTGTTTCGCACAAAGCCTTGATCGAAGCCGATATCGAAGAACAGAAGAAAGAAATTATCGGCCAATTAGAAAAAGGTCAGGTATTAGAAGGTGTGGTTAAAAACATCACTTCTTACGGGGTATTTATCGACCTTGGAGGAGTAGATGGACTGATCCATATCACAGACCTTTCTTGGAGTCGAATCAATCACCCAAGTGAGATCTTAGAACTCGATCAAAAACTTAACGTTGTAATCCTAGATTTCGACGACAACAAGTCTCGAATCCAATTGGGTCTTAAGCAACTTAGTGGACATCCTTGGGATAACCTTAGCGAAGACATCAAAGAAGGATCCAAACTTAAAGGTAAAGTAGCTGTTATTGCAGACTATGGTGCCTTTGTTGAGATCCAAGACGGAGTTGAAGGATTGGTACACGTTTCTGAAATGTCTTGGTCTACACATTTACGTTCTGCACAGGACTTTGTAAAAGTTGGAGACGAGGTAGAGACTGTAGTACTTTCTATTGATCGTGAGGCTCGTAAAATGTCTCTAGGGATCAAACAACTTTCTCAAGATCCGTGGACCGATATTACTTCTAAATTCCCTGTAGGTTCTAAACACACAGGTATTGTTAGAAACTTCACCAACTTTGGAGTCTTTATCGAATTGGACGAAGGAATTGATGGTTTGGTATATATCTCTGATCTTTCTTGGACCAAGAAAATCAAGCATCCATCAGAATTCATCAATTTGGGAGACCAACTAGAAGTTGTTGTATTGGAACTTGATGTGGAAGGTCGTAAGTTAAGCTTAGGACACAAACAAACTCAAGAAAATCCATGGGATAAATACGAGAGCGAATTCGCTGAAGGAACTGTTCATAAAGCAGCCCTAACAGAAATCGTTGACAAAGGAGCTACCATCACTTTTAACGATGTGATCGTTGCATTTGTCCCTTCTCGTCACATGGAAAAAGAAGATGGTTCCAAAGTAGTTAAAGGAGAAGAAGTAGACTTTAAAATCATTGAATTCAATAAAGAATTCAAAAGAGTTGTAGCTTCTCATACGGCTATTTTCCGTGAAAATGAAGCGCGTAATATGAAGCAAGCTGCCAAGCGTGTGGCTGCCAGCAATGCCGAAAAAACGACGCTAGGAGATTTAGATGCTTTAGCCAATCTGAAAGAGCAGATGGATAAAGAATAATTTCCGGATAAACTGTTGAAAAGACCCTCCC
>WTJH01000017.1 GCA_011524915.1 Flavobacteriales bacterium
CGTTTTAATTTCTTGGTTCATTTTACTAGGGTTAGAGGTGTTTGCGCGGTAGAGCAACATATTTATTTTCTCTACCCTTTGAAGCGTCTTTTGGGCTGGAGCTTCTAAAGAATCCACAAAAAAAGATTCCAATTGTAGCGGTAAATTAAACACCAAGAAATCAGCATCTTCGGTTTTTTCAACATAATACCGCTGTAAAGACATAGAAGGCTGACAGGCGGAAAGCAGCAAACCGGCCAAAAGTGCTAGAAAGTAGAATTTTTTCATCTGCTATTTTTGAGGTTTCACCTTTTTGAGCTGGTCGCCTCCGGGGAGGTCCATCTTTTCGGTAAGCATAGCCACCTGATCGAGGTCGATATCACCTTCGAGCAATAATAAAACCGATTCTATTGACTTTCCATTGAGTTGAATCTCTGAATTTTTTACCGGGATTTTCCCCTTGGAATACATCAACAGTTTATTGACTTTGGTCGCGGAGGCATCTTGAGCAACGTAAAATGTAATTTCGTTTTCGTCTTCCTTTACTTCCATAAGATTTTCGAGTGACTCTTTTTGAGCTGCTTGGTTCACCCAGCTTTCCATTTCTGCTGCGATGGACTTATTTCCAGAAACCAATACTCGAAAATTGGTGATACTAGAAACCATCTGAATAAACTCCTGAGCCTCCTTATCGGCAGAATTGACGGTCATACGCGCCAATAGCTGAAACATTTTGGGACTGACCGATACATACGTGACCTCCTCATTATTCTGATAGGCATCGAATATATCTTGAGCCATCAGCTGATTGAAAAAGCCTATAAAAAGAATTACAAACAAATATTTTTTCATGCGTCTTTAGATTTGAAACTTGATTTGACTATACAATTGAAGTGCAAGTTAAGAAACTTTAAAAGGCAGTGATGTTAAAGGTCCGCTAAACCCAAGCTTGAAAGTTTGGCACGATATCTGCTAGGCTTTGACAGTAGTGCCTATTAATGAAGTTAATAAGAGCAGAAAAAAGGAATAAATCATTAATTTAGGTGCTGAATTTATTAAAAATACCAAGGGGTTATGAAAATGAAAGAATTGACACAAAAAGCTTATCCGTGGACTTTAGTCTTAATGATACTCATGGGTTCCATCACTTCGGTTCAGTGTAGTGCAGAAGACGACACACCAGAACCAAGAACTGTAGATCTGGGAGATGATACGGATGACGACGATCAGGCGGTTAGTTTGGATGGGGAACTCCAGATCAGTGACTTTGTCTGGCAGGGATTAAACCTTTATTACTACTGGCAATCCAGCGTGCCTGCACTTGCCGATAGTCAGTTCAGCAACCAGACCACCTATGCTAACTATATCAATAACAATCCTGACCCAGACGATTTTTTTGACTCACTTTTGCATGAAGACGACCGGTTCAGTTGGATCTCTGACGATTATAACGAACTTCAAAACCAACTATCGGGGGTTTCTGCAGCCAATGGTGTCGAATTTCAACTCTCCTATATCCGTTCTGGATCCGACGATTTGGTAGGGATTGTAACCCACATACTCCCCGACTCAGATGCCGCAACCAAAAATATCCGACGGGGAGATGCCTTTATTGGGGTTAACGGCCAAACCCTTACCGTAGGGAACTATCGCTCATTGTTGTACGGGGAGGATCTTTCCTACACCTTAAACTTGGCTGATTTTGTCGGTGGAAATTTTGTGCTCAACGGTACGGATGTCGCCCTTACCAAGGTGGTTGATTTCCAAAAAAATCCCATACAAACACATCAGGTGTTGAATGTTGGCGGGCAACGAATTGGCTATTTGATGTACAACCAATTCCTGACCTCATTTGAAACCCAACTCAACGATGTATTTGCGACTTTTCAGTCGGCTGGATTAGACGCCTTTGTCTTGGACTTACGATACAATCCCGGAGGGTCTGTTGCCAACTGTACCCGGCTGGCCAGCATGCTCACAGGGCAATTCGACGGTGAAGTATTTTCCCAACAAATCTGGAACAGCAAGCTTACGGACTACTGGAATGGACGCGATCCAGAGGCGCTTATCAATAGGTTTGTGACCACATTGGACAACGGAACTGCGCTGAACTCCTTAAACCTAAATACCATTTATATCCTGACTACGGACCGCAGCGCTTCTGCCAGCGAATTGCTCATCAATGGATTAAGTTCTCATATCAATGTAATTCAGGTAGGGGAACAAACCACAGGAAAGAATGTAGGTTCCATTACCGTCTATGACTATATCGATAATGATGGTACCAAAAACCCCGACCATACCTATGCCATGCAACCCATTGTTCTAAAAATTGCCAATAGTGATGGCTATGCAGATTATGCCGAAGGTTTAGCTCCCGATACTGCGGTAAACGAATCCCTAACCAATCTAGGGACCCTAGGCGATCCTAGCGAACCTTTACTAAGTGCTGCTATCAACTTGATTACTTCCGCAAGCACCACTAAGGCACCCGCTGTAGAAACAATTCCGCTAGGCGAAAAAATATTAGATCCAGAAACGGCCCGTTCGCAACGGATGTATCTGGACCTAACATTAGATATGGATCTGCTTACCGAAGTGCGTAAGTAATCCCGAATAAGACCTGCCGACCCCGGCTCAAATAATTGACCTGTTCGATATATTCTTTATCGAGCAGGTTTCTTAGGTTTAGAGTCAGGCGAAGTCCAGAAATCTGAGTTTGTTTGGAGGCACTTAAATGCCACAAATCAAAAGGGGATAAACGTTCGCCAGTACCATAGGCTGGTCTAGAACCCTGGTGCTGATAGCTTAATGCTATTCGAGTTGTTATACTGGGTTTATAATTCATTTGTAACAACCCTGCATGTTTTGGAAGACGGGTTAAATCCCCTCCATCGGTTTCTAAATAGGTGTATTGATAATCCAAACTCCAAGCATCCGAAAACTGTTGTTTCCCTTGGATTTCAATTCCTTGATACGCTCGAGTTCCACTCTGATTAATGTAACGCGGCCGCTCATTTGAATTTTGTGGTGGGGTATAATATATTACTGCATCGGTTTCCTTTCGATTAAAAAGTGCCAAGTTAACAAAATTTTGCTGCTTGGTCCATTGCAGATTAATTTCCTTGTTGATGGTTGTTTCAGGAGTTAAATCACGTGTTCCATAGGTGGGATCATAGACTTGATATAAGCTAGGAGCGATAAAAGCCGTATTATACGAAAACCCCAACTGCCAAGCCCCTAGGCGTAGACTGGGATTGAGGCGTATGGACCAATGATCGCCATAAGTTTCATTGGCATTATAGCGAACCCCTGCATGCAGTTGAAGTCCGTTTTCGGGTACATAAGCTCCCTGTACATAAAAATCGGATTGGGTAATCGATGCATCGGGAATGCCGGCTTGCCTTCCTTCTTGAAATTGATAGCCGGTCAACACAGATATATCGGAGGCTAAGGACCACTTTTGATAGAGATCTGCTACCGTATATTGGCCTTGACTTTCGTAACCCGCTAGGTCTCTATAGGTGTCCTGATAGGATAGGTTTGCCCCGAAAGTCCCTTGAGAGTTGATCCATACGGGGCTTAGACTTACCCGATTAGAATTTAAACTTTTCGGATTGGGAGCATCTCCAGAACTGAAGTCATAATCGGTTTCTAGTAAATTTTTATCTAAGGACAACTTCCACGAAAAGTTTTCGGAAGGCTTGCCTTCCAAACGAAAATTGAGATTGGTTCGTTCAAAAGGATCTATTTCGGGGCCCTGTACTGCACTCATCCCATCGGCATAGGCATGCGATACGCCTAAGGCATAGCGCCATTGATCATTGATCAATTTTCCAGAAGTATTCACCCCCAACTCACGAGAGGAAAAGGGTTGAAAAGAATCTCCAGCGGCTCGAACCGAGCCTGTAGTTGCACGTAAGCTCACTTGTGCATCCGAGCTTACTTTTTTGGTGATGATATTAATAACTCCAGCGGCTGCACTACTCCCATAAAGGGTACTGGCAGCTCCTTTGATGACTTCGATCCGCTCGACTTGTGCCAAATCGATAAAATTTAAATCGAAATCACTGTCGATCTGGGCAGGGTTAGACATCCGAACCCCATCGATAAGAATCAAAACATTTTTGTTGCGTCCGCCACGAATGGAAGCGGTCAAATTTTGTCCGGGATGGGTTCGGTTTCCAATAATATCGATCCCGGCATAGGTGGTTAGCAGTTCCCCAATGGAAAGTCCTTGAGCCTGTTGGATGGTCTCCGGATCAATACTTAAAACAAAACGCCCACTCTGGCTTCTTTTCAGACCAAAACGAGAATCGGAGACAATGACTTCATCCAAAAATGTCGTTTTTGAAGAAGTGGCTGTGGCAGTATCGTTCGACTGAGCCCACAGTTGTGTAGCTCCCAAAATAGAGAGCATGCTTAAAAAGGATTTTTTAAACATAAGAATAGAAAGTGTTTAAATTCAATGCCCTTCCTTATCCCGAGGAAAAACACAAAAAATGTACAGGCAGGTCTCCTGACTCGCATCTTTTTCTCGGCCTTCCCATCCGTTGATACGGACAGTGGCTGTAGAGGAGAAAAAGTACACCGAAGTGCGAAGCTCACAGTTGCGGGAACAGCTTTGGTTTTTCACCAAATTCCCTATTAATCTTCACTATAAAGAACCTATACTTTACTCAAAGGTACTATTATTTAGGGTCTATCGGAAGATTCCCCTTAAATTTAACCTATGTTTCGACGCTTGATTTTGTGTATCGTTGTTTTAAGTTCAGGAATCTGGTATGGTTGTTTGTCCACATCATCCAAAAACCAATCCATACAACTTCCCAATAAACTTCAGTATGCCGAAAATTTTAAATGGTATTCTACTCCTAGCTATGATCTATTAGAGGTCTCCACTCCCCTAGAGAATAGTAAAACCGAAAGGTATTTAGTTGTTCCGAAGGGGAGTGAAATCCCTGAAGGTGTTGCCTATGACGTGTTGATACGGCCTGCTCTAGAAAAAGTAATTGCTACCTCTACCCCTCAAATAGCTGCGCTAGAATCTTTGGACCTTTTAGATTATTGGGTTGGCTTTCCTCAACCAGAACTCATCTCATCCGCTCCAGCCCGGCAAAGAATTAAAGCCGGTCTAGTGACCCCCATTGGAGTCAATAATGGGCTTAACGTCGAAAAAATATGGGCGCTACAACCCGAACTGTTTTTGGGCTTCGAAGTGGACGGGAACAACCCTTCCTATACCCAATTGAAACGAATGGGAGTTCCCTTGGTATTGGTTCACGATTGGATGGAAAAAACTCCTTTAGGCAAAGCCGAATGGTTGCTCTTCTTTGGTGTTTTGTTTGGAAAACAGCAAGTGGCCCTCCAACAATTTAAAGCCATTGAAAAGCGCTACTTTGAGCTGTTGCAAAAAGTTCCAAAAAACACTGATACAGCTGCTGTTGCCCTAGCAGGATCGGTTTATAAAGACCAATGGTATGCACCCGGGGGGCAAAGTTTTATGGCGCAGTTTTTAGCCGATTGCCAAGTTCAATATACTGGGGCCCATACAAAAGAAACAGGAAGTTTAACGTTGAGTCTGGAAAGATTGATGCTTGAGGGGCACCAAGCCGATGTTTGGTTGACTCCCGGATCCTTTGATTCTTACCAGGATTTGCTGCAGCAATATCCAATGCTTGAATCGATAAAACCTTTCCAGAACAAGAAAATTTATACCTATAAAAAACACTCCATCAATGGGGAAGCAAAAATCTTGTATTTCGAACAAGCAGGGCTTCATCCGGATAAAGTTTTGGCAGATCTCTTAAAAATATTTTATCCAGAGGTTTTTCTTTCCACTCCTTGGCACTATTTTACCCCTTTAAAATGAAGCAGAATCAGTATTTGTTGTGGGTAAGCCTCTTGTCGGGTGTCGCATTTTTGGGACTTCTCAACATAAGACTGGGATCTGAATGGATTCCTTGGGTTGCTTTTGGGGAAAGTTTTATCGATGCAGAAAACATCTATGCTCCTATTCTATGGGAATTTAGATTGCCCAAAGCATTCACTGCTTTGTTGGTGGGGGGTAGTTTGGGGGTTAGTGGTTTGCTGATGCAAAGCCTTTTTCGAAATCCGATGGCTGGTCCATTTGTCTTAGGGATTAGCTCTGGAGCCAGTTTAAGTGTGGCTCTAATGCTTATGGGAAGTAGTTTTTTGGGTACCTTAATTCCTGGAAACTTTGGTTTGGTGGGGGCTGCATTTCTAGGTTCCCTTGGAGTCTTTAGTATTATCATTTGGGCGAGCCAAAGAATTCGATCCATCATGAGTCTATTAATTTTCGGATTAATGTTTGGCAGCTTTACAGGAGCTTTGGTCTCTAATCTGAGCTTTTTTAGTACGTCCGAAAATCTTCAACGCTATATTTTTTGGGGCTTGGGCAATCTAGGAGGACTCAACTCTCAAGCACTCACCTTACTTGGATTAGGAGTTACGGTAGGTTTGCTTTTAGGCCTAGCTGCTCTAAAAGGCTTAAATGTGTTTATTTTAGGAGAAACCTATGCACAAACGGCTGGAGTGGAACTCAAAAAAATTCGCTTGTTAGCTGTAGGGAGTTGTTGTTTATTAACGGGGATTAGTACAGCTTTTGTAGGTCCCATAGGTTTTGTGGGGTTAGCCGTGCCTCATATCTGCCGAATGGCCTTTCGGACGGTTGACCATAGAATCCTATTCCCTGCTTGCTTTTTCATAGGTGGTGGATTGTTACTTGGCTGCGATATTATTGCTCAATTACCTGGATCCAATTATATCTTACCCATCAATGGAGTCACTTCTTTATTAGGGGCTCCAGTGGTGATTTGGCTGATACTTAAACAAAGAAAATTATGGAACAACGTTTAAGGATTGAAGATCTTCATATTGGATACAGGACCGGAGGTAATACACATACCGTGATACCTAATCTTTCATTTGAAGTTGAATCGGGTACCTTAATTTCAATTATTGGACGTAACGGTTCGGGTAAAACCACCCTACTTCAGTCCATTGCTCAGCTGTTAGCTGTACTCCAAGGGAAGATCTATTGGAACGATACCGATCTGAAGCCCCTATCCACTCAAGCAAAAGCCAAGTTAATCAGTTATGTGGGGCAAATCCCAAATATCCCTCCCCACCTCAAGCTCCAAGACCTATTGGCGCTAAGCAGAAATCCATATACCAACTGGTTGGGGAATTTAGAACAATCGGATCGAAGTCAAATCCAAAACGTGGCAGATCGCCTAGACTTAATCCCTTGGTTGGACAGGCCTTTAGTGGAACTTTCTGCAGGCCAAAAACAACGCTGCCTGATTGCAGCTGCTTTGGTGCAAGACACGCCAATTCTCTTATTAGACGAACCGAGTGCATTTCTAGACTTAGACCACAAGGCAAGTATTTTTAAATTACTTCAAGAAATTGCACATAAGCACAACAAGATCGTGATGCTCAGTACCCACGATCTAAACCCTGCCCTGCAGATAAGTGATAAGATTTTACTTTTAGACAGAGGTCAGGGAACCTTTGGGAGTGTTCAAGAGTTGGTGCGTCAAAAA
The DNA here is from genome assembly GCA_011524915.1 of Flavobacteriales bacterium. Classification (GTDB taxonomy): domain Bacteria; phylum Bacteroidota; class Bacteroidia; order Flavobacteriales; family Flavobacteriaceae; genus WTJH01. Next base: position 7,548 of record WTJH01000017.1, read on the forward strand.
ATATTTGAAAACATCTTCCATCAAAAATGGGTCGGATTCGACCCAGATTTGATGCAATTTTCGATATGTGTTTAATCCTATTTGGTTAGATACATTTTACGACGCGAATAGAGATCGTAGAATTCATCATCCTTAAGACTATCGATAAAGAGTATGCTTTCCCCAGTACTCTTCATCTCAGGCCCCAATTGTTTGTTTACATTCGGGAATTTATTGAATGAAAATACCGGCTGTTTTATAGCATAACCGTCCAGTTGTGGGTTGAATGTAAAGTCTTTAACCTTTTTATCGCCCAACATAACCTTAGTAGCGTAGTTTACATAAGGTTCTTTGTATGCTTTAGCGATAAAAGGTACTGTTCTCGAAGCACGTGGATTGGCTTCAATAATAAATACTTTATCGTTTTTGATCGCAAACTGAATGTTGATTAAACCTTTGGTATTTAGGGCTAATGCAATCTTTTTGGTATGATCCTTAATCTGTTGCATCACAAACTCCCCTAAATTAAATACAGGAAGGGTTGCGTTAGAGTCTCCAGAATGAATTCCGCAAGGCTCTATATGCTCCATGATTCCAATGATCTGAACATCTTCTCCATCACAAATAGCATCTGCTTCTGCCTCGATGGCACCGTCCAGATAATGATCCAATAAAAGTTTATTGTTTGGGATTTTTTGAAGTAGGTCTACCACATGGGCTTCCAAGTCTTGCTTATTGATTACAATTTTCATCCCCTGCCCTCCAAGTACATAGGAAGGACGAACTAAAATTGGGAAATCCAGTTGCTCTGCTAATTGCAAGGCCTCGTCTGCTGTGGTTGCTACCCCGAACTCTGGGTAAGGAATATTATTTTCTTTCAGTAGAGTAGAAAAACTTCCACGGTCTTCAGCTAAATCGAGCGATTGATAGTTGGTTCCGATAATATTGATCCCATAGCGGTCTAGCTTTTCGGCTAGTTTTAAGGCTGTTTGCCCCCCCAACTGGACGATAACTCCTTCTGGCTTTTCGTGCTGGATAATATCGTAGATATGCTCCCAGAATACAGGTTCAAAGTAAAGTTTATCGGCAACGTCGAAATCAGTAGAAACCGTTTCGGGGTTACAGTTGATCATTACAGTCTCGTAGCCACATTCGCTGGCAGCTAAAACGCCGTGAACACAACAATAATCGAATTCAATTCCCTGACCGATACGGTTGGGTCCAGATCCCAAGACGACAATCTTTTTCTTATCGCTAACTGCACTTTCGTTTTCGCTTACCCATTCTCCGTTTGGAGTTTTCATTTGAGCTTCGAAAGTAGAGTAATAATAAGGGGTTTGTGCGGGGAATTCTGCAGCACAGGTATCTACCAACTTATACACTCTTTGGATACCTAAATCGGATCGTTTATTGTATACAGAGCTCTCCAATGTTTGTAACATATGGGCAATCTGACGATCTGCAAAACCTTTTTGTTTGGCTTCTAACAGCAGTTCTTTTGGAAGTGTATCTATATTAAACGTACTTATTTCTTGTTCCAAGAGATTGAGTTCCTCGAGTTGCTTTAGGAACCACATATCGATCTTGGTAATCTCATGGATACGACTCAATGGGATTCCCATCTGGATGGCATCATAGAGGACAAAAATGCGATCCCAACTGGCGTGGGTTAATTTTTGGATTACTAGATCATAGTCCGTAAGTCCTTTTCCATCAGCTCCAAGCCCGTTTCTCTTAATCTCTAAAGATTGCGTGGCTTTGTGCAAAGCTTCTTGGAAAGAGCGACCAATTCCCATAACCTCTCCCACAGACTTCATCTGTAAGCCTAATTTGCGATCGGAACCTTCGAATTTGTCAAAATTCCAACGAGGAATTTTTACAATGACATAGTCTAAGGTTGGTTCAAATAAGGCCGAAGTGGTTTTAGTAATTTGGTTTTGAAGCTCATCTAGGCTATAGCCAATGGCTAATTTAGCCGCAATTTTAGCAATCGGATATCCGGTTGCTTTAGAAGCTAAAGCAGAAGAACGAGATACACGCGGATTGATTTCAATTGCGATGATATCTTCTTTTTCGTCTGGGCTAACGGCAAACTGTACATTACATCCTCCAGCAAAATCTCCAATAGAACGCATCATTTTAATGGCCATATCTCGCATGCGTTGGAAGGCGGTGTCTGATAGGGTCATGGCAGGAGCTACAGTAATGGAATCTCCCGTATGAATCCCCATGGGGTCCATATTTTCGATGGTACAGATGATAACAACATTATCATTCTTATCGCGTAAAAGCTCTAACTCGTATTCTTTCCATCCCAAAAGAGCTTTATCGATGAGAACCTCGTGTATCGGAGACGCTTCTAAACCGCGTGTCAGTAGTTCTCCAAATTCATCTTCGTGATGAACAAAAGAAGCCCCTGTTCCTCCGAGTGTAAACGAAGGACGGATCACCAATGGAAAGCCAAACTTTTGTGCAATCTCTTGTCCTTTTAAGAAAGAAGTTGCTGTTTCTGCGGGCGCCACAGGAATATCTATGGTCTTTAATAGTTTTTTAAACTTATCTCGATCTTCAGTAATCTGAATCGCATCGATATCTACTCCAATAATTTTGACCCCAAAATCATCCCAGATCCCCTTGTCATTGGCTTCGATACATAAATTTAATGCGGTTTGTCCACCCATGGTAGGTAAAACGGCATCCACTTTATGTTTTTTCAGGATTTCAATAATGGACTTGGTTGTCAAAGGTTTTAAATATACATGATCGGCCATAGAAGGATCCGTCATGATGGTAGCAGGATTGGAATTGATGAGGATGGTTTCGATTCCATCTTCTCTCAAAGATCGGAGGGCTTGAGTTCCAGAGTAATCGAATTCGCAAGCTTGCCCAATAATAATGGGACCTGATCCGATCACTAAGATGCTGTTAATTCCTTCAACTTTCGGCATAAATCAATTATTTGGTTTAAAATGAGTGTAAAAAAAAGGTGTTACATCGAAAGAAGTAACACCTATAAACTTATGGAGGTTTTGCATTATTTTTTGTGGCGGGGCTCTGAGGAAACAGATATTTTTTTACGGCCTTTAGCTCTTCGGCTGGCTAATACTTTTCGTCCGTTGGCAGAGGCCATTCGCTCACGGAATCCGTGCTTATTGCGACGTTTTCTTTTGGAGGGTTGAAATGTTCTTTTCATCTTAATTTAGGTTCGTTCCTACAGCTCTTTTAAGCGTGGGCAAATATACAATAAGTTTTTGCTTTGACAAATCTACACCCTAAAGTTCCCAACAGTATTTTGTACTTTTGACCAAAATCGAAAAACAATCTATGTTCCCTAAGATCATCAAACTAATTTTAGCGGCCCTTAGCCTTGGGTTTGCGGGTTATCAATTCTATGACAACTACATTGGCAATGGCATCTTCCTGATTCTATTGGCTGGAATGTTTATCCTATTGTATTATAAGAACGAAATCATTTTTTTGGCTTTTTTACGCCTGCGAAAACAAGATTTTGAAGGGACCCTTAAATGGCTGGACCGAATTAATAATCCAGAACAAAACCTCGTCCGTAAACAACAAGGTTATTATAACTTTCTAAAAGGGATTATAAGTTCTCAAAACAACCTTACCCAAGCAGAAAAATATTTTAAAAAGGCATTGCAATTTGGCCTTTCTATGAATCAAGACCTGGCCATGGCAAAAATGAGCCTCGCAGGAATACTGATGCAAAAAAGACGTAAAAGAGAAGCCCAACAATTATTAGGTGAAGCTAAAAAATTAGATAGCCAAGGAATGCTCAGCGGGCAAATAAAACTGATGCAACAACAGCTCAAGAAGATTTAGTCCCTCTATTGCAGTAACAATTCTGGAAGTTTTTCATTGAACCACCTGTGTTGGGTGAGAACAATGGCATGCCCTCCCGATAAGGTCAGATATGAAGCCTTCAGGTTTTTGATCGGGAATACGGTGTCTTCATCTCCATGAATGTGAATTGTATTGGGTAATACTTGGCTTTGCTTCCAATGGACCAATGCATCTATAGCCCAAGCTAAATATTCCGGATCGCGCTCCGATAAATATTTCTGATACATCTCTAAGCGCTTTTGAATATTTTTCCCAAAAGCGAATTGAGCGAGAGTGTCTACATTTCGGACCCATTTTAGGGGTAAATATTTATGTAGTTGGGTATAGGTTGCCATTTTCATGGATAGTGGCATTTCCTGATGAGATTTGATACTGGAAAGGACCACTACCTTTTTGACAGCTCTCAGTTTAGCCATTTCTTGAACCAAAACACCACCAAAGGAAACCCCGATCAGAATTGGATTTTCGTCAGGAATACGATCCCACATGCGTAGGGCATAGGCATCTAATGATTCTTGCGGTAAAGGAGAGATCCAAGACAACCGCTCCAAGCGGAAGGGTTTGGGGAAATCCCAATGTTCAAATATTTTAGGACTGGCAGCCATTCCAGGCATCAAGTAAACGGGAATGTCGATGGAATCGTATTTGCTCAAAAGCTCAAATTTTAGTAATTTTGTTGTCCTAACAAAAATAAACAATCCCCTTAAGCTAATTATTTATGGAAGATATTACATTAGTGAATAATGAATTTTTGCGTCAGTTTGAAGTTAAAATCAAAAATGAATTGGCCAGAATCGAATACGCTGAGCAAGAACGCAAAATTTTTCTCACTAAAATATCTATCCCCGAAACTGTAGAATCCTCTGAGTTCGAAGAGCAGTTCATCGTTAAAGTATTGGAGTTTATTGCCGATAAGAATTTAAGAGTGGTTCCTACTTCTCCTAAAATTGCCGGTTTTGTTCGTAAAAATAAGGCGTATAAATCCCTACTCCCGGTCGGTATTAAGTTGTAGGTCTAACAAATCCCTCTGTATCGATTTCTCCTAGAGTCAATTCCACTAGTTGATTGGCTAAATCTGGATCCCAGGGTTGCCTTACGCGAACATAGTTTTCACTAAAGCCCTCGATATAGCCTTCTTTATTTTCTTTTTCGAAGAGTACGGTTTTGGTTTTTCCCAATTGACTTTCGTAAAAAGCTCTCCGTTTTTTTACCGAAAGCCCGCGTAACATTTTACTCCTTTTGTGACGAATCCCTTTTGGTACTACTTCTGTGGAAGCAGCCGCTACGGTGTTGGGCCGTTCGGAATAGGTAAAGACATGCAAATAGGCTATTGGGAGTTCGTTTAGAAAATTATAGGTCTCTAAAAAATGTTCTTCTGTTTCACCCGGGAAGCCAACAATTACATCCACACCAATACAAGCATCAGGCATTAGCTCTAAGATCTGAGAAACCCGATTTCTGTAAAGTGGTGAAAGATATCTTCGACGCATTTTCTTCAGTATTTCATCACTCCCACTTTGTAGTGGAATATGAAAATGAGGAACAAAAGATGTACTCTGAGCTACAAATGCTATGGCGTCGTCGTTCAAAAGATTGGGTTCAATGGATGAAATTCTTAAGCGATCTATCCCTTGCTGCTTATCTAATGCCTGAATCAACTCCAAAAAGGTATGTTCGTGTTTTTTGTTGCCCAGCTCTCCTTTGCCATAGTCTCCTATATTGACTCCCGTTAACACAATTTCTCTTATCCCAGAAGCAGCAATCTTTTGCGCATTAACGAGGACATTCTCCAATCGATCGCTCCTGGATACGCCGCGCGCTTGTGGAATCGTACAGTAGGTACATTTATAATCACAACCGTCTTGAACTTTTAAAAAAGCTCGTGTTCGATCCGACAGCGAGTAACTGCTTTCATAGGTATGGACATCCTCAATTTCGCAAGAGTGAATTTCTGCTACATCGTTTTTAGTAAGCTCATCGATATACGAAGTCAGATTAAATTTTTCGTTGGCCCCTAAAACCAAATCTACTCCATCTACTGCAGCAAGTTCTTGGGGTTGCAACTGTGCATAACATCCGATAGCTGCAACAAAAGCCTTTGGGTTTTGCTCCAAAGCTTTACGAACCAAAGTCTTGAACTTCTTATCGGCATTTTCGGTTACCGAACAGGTATTAATAACATAAACATCGGCAGATGCTTCAAAAGCCACTTGCTCAAATGCTTGCTGCTCAAAAGAGCGTGCAATGGTTGCTGTTTCCGAAAAATTGAGCTTACAGCCCAAGGTATGAAAAGCCACCTTAGGCTTTTGTTTTTCTTCACGAGCAGTCATCAATTCCATAGTCCCAGTTCTGAATCCGTATAAGGGTCTTAAGTAAGACCAATAGTTTTAATATTTTTGGCAAATATACCAACTCTACTCATATGATTTTTTTGGATCGTTTGGTCATCGGAATTCTTTTGATCGCAAGCATCGGGTGTTCCTCCGAAACAAACCCCAAAGAAAGTCATGAGAATGTTTTCCGTTATAACGTATATGGCGGGATCAGCTCCCTAGACCCTGCATTTGCACGAAATCCAAGAAATATATGGCCTGTAAACCAAATGTTCAACGGTTTGGTGCAACTTAATTCACAATTAGAAGTGGTTCCGGAGATAGCTTCTTCTTGGGACATAAGCCCCGACGGACTCCAATACACCTTCTATTTAAGAGAGGATGTTTGGTTTCATTCCAGTCCCCTTTTTGGATCGCAAAAAACCAGAAGAGTTCAGGCCTCAGATTTTGTATATAGCTTGGATCGACTCAAGGACCCCAAAGTGGGTTCCCCTGGCGGATGGGTACTCAATAGCGTGGACAGCTATAAAGCCTTAAACTCATTCACCTTTCAAATACAACTCAAGCACCCCTTTCCTGCTTTTTTAGGCTTGCTCAGTATGCGTTATTGTAGTGTTGTCCCTAAGGAGGTGGTTGAAAAACATCCCACCGAATTCCGGAATCACCCCATTGGAACTGGACCTTTTTATTTTAAACGCTGGGAAGAAGAGGTGAAATTGGTCTTGCGAAAAAATCCAAGATATTTTGAGACGGACAGCACTGGAACTCAGCTGCCCTATTTAGAGGCCGTATCCATACGGTTTATAGAAGACCTACAGAGCGAGTTTTTATTGTTTATGCAAGGCGAATTGGATTTTTTAAACTCCTTAGACGCCTCCTATAAAGACGAATTGTTAAATCCTGATGGTAGTTTGCGAGACAAATATGTGGACCAGTTGCAGATCATAAAAGGTCCTTATCTAAACACTGAATACATTGGGTTTTATCTGGATCAAAAAAATCCTGCTGTACAATCGTCTCAAATCAGAAAGGCCATAAATATTGGGTTTGACCGGAAGAAAATGTTGCGGTATTTACGGAACAATATTGGTTCTGAAGCCAAACGTGGCTTTATCCCCAAGGGCCTTGGGGGGAGCTCCTCACGACCTTGGGTCTATGCCCCGGAAGAAGCGCGAAAATTAGTAGAAGAATTCAAACAAATCCACGGAATAACTCCAAGTTTACGACTGGCTACTGATTCTAACTATTTAGATATTTGTGAATTTTTACAACGAGAACTTCAGAAAATTGGAATTCAAATTCAAATCGACCTCATGCCTCCTGCAACCTTGAGACAAGCCAAATCTTCTGGAAAACTGGAATTGTTTCGGGCCAGTTGGATTGCCGATTATCCCGATGCTGAAAATTACCTATCCCTCTTCTACAGTCCGAACTTTACGCCCTCGGGCCCCAATTACACCCATTTTCGATCCGATCTATTCGATCAAAACTACCAACAGGCCATGAATACTGTTAGCACAACCCAAAGACAGCAAATGTATCGCAGTATGGATAGTTTACTGATGGAAAGCTACCCGATTGTCCCCTTATACTATGACGAAGTGATACAGTTTATTCCTAAGCATTTAAAAGGACTGGAACCCAACCCCATTAACCTTCTTCACTTAAAGAATGTATATAAAATAAAAAACCGCCCCTAGGGAACCTAAGCGCGGCAATTCTATAAAAAGTTCAAATGAATTATTTTTTGAACTTGGAGTATTTGTTTTTAAACTTATCTATACGTCCAGCTGTATCTACCAGTTTGGATTTTCCGGTATAATACGGGTGGGAAGTACGTGAAATTTCCAGCTTTACAACTGGGTAAGTGATCCCATCAACCTCGATGGTTTCTTTTGTGTTTGCCGTAGACTTGGTGATGAATACATCATCATTAGACATGTCCTTGAATGCTACAAGGCGATAGTTATCGGGATGGATTCCTTCTTTCATCTTTTTCGTTTAAGGAGTGCAAATTTAATAAAAACTTTTATTATGCACTCAAACTTAAATACTGTATTTTCGTTATTCAACCAAAATTGTTAATTAAACGACTTTATTTATGGATCAGCAACTCACTACCGGCAAAGCAGCCTTGATTTATGGAGGCCTTTTAGGAGCATGTACATTAGTTTTTTCTCTAATGCTCTATTTTTTAGATATGCATTATCAACAAAGCACCATGCAAACTGTTGTGAGTATTGGACTTATGATTGGTTTTACCGTCTGGGGAATGGTCGCTTTTCGTCAGTCGAACGATGGATATATCAGTCTTTCAGAAGCCCTTAAAGTTGGGATGGGAGTTTCCTTAATATCCGGAATTATTGGTATTGCCACTAGTCTTTTGGTTACCGAAGTACTGGATCCAACCACCATGGAAAAAGCCATGGATCTAGCGTTCGAAAAAGTGAGAATCGATAATCCAGAGCTAACGGAAGAACAAATCAGTGCGTCCCGAGAAATGCAAGAACGCTTTTCTACTCCAGTGATCCGAAGTACGTTTATCATCATTTGGACTTTGTTTATAGGGTTTATTATATCCTTAATCGCGGGCTTAGTCGTAAAAAAATCCCAGCCGGAATAGTAAATTTCGGTAGTTTTGTTGGAGAATTCCTTTTGTATGGAACTATCCATTGTTATTCCCCTTCTTAACGAAGCAGAATCCCTCATCGAATTGCATGCTTGGATTGATCGCGAGATACCCAAGCATTTCAGCAGTTATGAGCTTATTTTTGTGGACGATGGGTCTACAGATGATTCTTGGAAGCTTATAGCAGATTTGGCCCGTGAAAACAAGGCGGTCAAAGGCATTAAATTCGAACGTAATTTTGGAAAATCCCAAGCGCTACATGCAGGATTTGCCCTAGCGCAGGGGACCTTTGTAGCTACACTAGACGCTGATTTACAAGATTCGCCAGAAGAATTAGGGCCCATGAAAACACTTCTTTTGGAAAAAGACTTGGATTTAGTTTCGGGTTGGAAACGCAAAAGATATGATGCTGTATTAGCCAAAAATATCCCCTCAAAAGTGTTTAATTGGGCTGCCCGAAAAGTTTCCAAAATAAAGCTGCGCGATTTTAATTGCGGAATAAAAATTTACCGAAAAGAAGTTGTCAAGTCTATTGAAGTATATGGCGAAATGCATCGCTACATTCCCGTTTTAGCAGCTCATAATGGATTTAAAAAAATCGGGGAACACGTCGTGCAGCACCAAGCCCGAAAATACGGAACTACAAAATTCGGCAACGACCGATTTATCAAAGGATTTTTAGACCTGCTTACCTTATGGTTTTTACATGCCTTTGGCAAGCGGCCCATGTACTTTTTTGGGACTTTGGGGATGGTCGTCTTTTTTACGGCCTTTGTATTTATGGGATATTTAGGAATTGACAAACTCTTTATTCATCAAAGTAGTCGCCTGATCACTCAACGCCCCGAATTTTATATAGGACTCACCAGTATGATTCTTGGAGCACAACTATTCATCGCTGGATTTATTGGTGAATTGATCCTGAGTACACAACAACATCAGAGTCGCTACAAGATTAGTCAAACTACAGATCACTTATGAATCTAAAAGCGAAAATAGACGCTTGGAAAAAAGCACCTTTCGACCCCCAAACACGGGAGGCGACGTTGCAACTTGAAAAATCACCCCAGCTGTTAGAGGATGCCTTTTACACAGATCTTGCTTTTGGAACGGGTGGAATGCGCGGAATCATGGGTGTGGGTACCAACCGAATCAATAAATACACCTTAGGAAAAGCCGCTCAAGGATTGGCAAACTATCTTTATGAGTGCTACTCAGGGGAAACCCTTAAGGTTGCTATTGCCTATGACTGCAGAAACAATTCTGACGAACTTTCGCAAGCCGTTGCTCAAGTGTTGAGCGCCAACAATATTGAGGTCTATTTATATTCAGAACTTAGACCCACCCCCCAGCTATCTTTTAGCGTCCGTCATTTCGATATGCATTGCGGGATTGTACTAACAGCTTCTCATAATCCACCGGAATATAACGGGTTTAAGGTGTATTGGAAAGATGGAGGACAAATCGTTCCACCTGTAGATGGAGAACTCATCCAACACATCCAAAAGCTGGATTATTCCGAAATTAATTTTGAAGCCCAGCCGCAAAGGATTCATTTTTTTGATGGCTCGGCAGATGATCGCTACCATCGGGCAGTGATAGAAGATGCAGGAGGACACACCTCAAGCCCCGATAATCTTCAAATCGTATTTACACCTTTGCACGGAACCTCAGTTACGGCTATCCCGCAGGTGTTAGAAAAAGCTGGATATTCAAACCTATATCTGGTCGAAAGTCAACAACAACCGGACGGGAATTTCCCAACGGTTAGTTCTCCAAATCCGGAAGAACCTCAAGCCTTAGCCTTGGCCATAGAAAAGGCTAAAAGCCTGGAAGCGGATATTGCGTTTGGAACAGACCCCGATGCAGATCGATTGGGGATTGTGGTGCCCGACAATGACGGAAACTACACACTGCTCAACGGAAACCAAACCATGATTATTCTGACGGAATATCTCCTTCAGAAAAGAGATATTCAACCCAATGATTTTATTGCTTCGACCATAGTTTCCACACCCATGATGGAGGCCTTGGCCAAAGCTCACAAGCTGCAGTTGATTCTGACCTTAACAGGGTTTAAGTGGATCGGTGATCAGATTGAAAAAAACCCGCATCTCAACTTTATCGGAGGTGGAGAAGAAAGTTATGGCTACTTGGTGGGCTCACAAATTCGAGACAAAGATGCTGTTAGTGCGGCCCTTTTGATATGTGAAATCGCAAGTGACCTGAAATCTCAAGGACAGAGTATTTATAATTTTTTAATCGATTGTTATCTTAAATACGGAGCCTATAAAGAGCGTTTGGTTGCCATCAAAAAAGAAGGAAAAGAGGGAGCCTTGGCAATTGCCCAAACCATGGATCGCTATCGAAATTCTCCCCCAAAGACTTTAAATAATATTCCCGTATTCTGTATAGAAGATTACGCATCTCAGGAGCGACTCCTGATTGGAACTGGGAAGAAAGAATCCTTAGAACTTCCACCAGCCAATGTGTTGAAGTTTATTTTGACCGATGGCTCAGAGATAGCCCTCCGCCCCAGCGGTACAGAACCCAAAATCAAACTATACTGTAGCGTTCGAAGTACTCTAGACACAAAAGATGCTTGGAAAACTTTAGAAAACCGTTTGGAAAACCGATTAGATCAACTGGTCAATGCCATTGAAATTTAAGAATGAATAGTTTTAAAAGAATCCTGATTTACGCCCTACCCTACAAGGGGTATGCTCTATTGAATGTCGGTTTCAATGTCTTATACGCGCTGTTTAGTGCGCTGGCTTTTGTTTCGTTTATCCCGATGTTGAAAGTTCTTTTTGGAGAAACAGATGCCGCTGCCATAAAACCTGTTTACAGCGGTCTTGGTAACCTCAACAGCTTTGTACAAGATTGGTTAAACTATGAAGTAAGTACCCGCTCTGCCAACAATCCTGAGCAAACGCTAATCTTGGTTATTGTATTGATTTTGGTTTTGTTCTTTCTTAAAAACCTAAGCAACTATTTAGCGCTCTTTTTTATTAGTTTTTTTAGAAACGGATTACTAAAAGATCTTCGCAATACCCTTTATTCTAAAATCTTAAGTCTTCCGATAGCCTATTTTACAGAACAGCGCAAAGGAGACCTAATGGCCCGTATGTCTGCTGATGTATATGAAATCCAGACCTCTTTTTTATCCATTTTAGTTTTATTAATTCGGGAACCGCTGACCATCATATTTACACTGATAATTATGTTTAGTTTCAGTGTACAACTCACGCTTTTTGTTTTACTATTCATTCCTGTGGCAGGTTTTATTATTTCTTTAATTGGAAAAAATCTTAAAAAACAATCCAGCCTTGTACAGCAGGAACAAGCCGATATGCTTTCGCTAATAGACGAGACAGTTAACGGTCAAAAGGTGATCAAAAATTTTAATGCGGGAACTCTTTTCAAAAAACGCTTTAGTGAGACCACCCAATCTTTTTTCCACCTATCCAATCATTTGATGCATCGACAAAACTTGGCTAGTCCAATAAGTGAATTTTTAGGAATCGGAGTTATTGGAGTATTGCTGTGGTTTGGGGGAAGCATGGTGCTTTTGGATGGAGCTCTTTCTGGTACAAGTTTTATCGTGTATATGGGGCTTGCTTATAATATTCTGACGCCTGCAAAAGGGATTAGTAAAGCCACCTACAGTATCCGCAAAGGAAATGCAGCAGCCGAAAGACTTCTCGAAATATTGGATACTCCAGAACAAATCGAAGACGCTCCAAATGCACAAGAATTGCAAAGTTTTGACCGACAAATAGAATTTAAAGACATTCTATTCTCCTTTGGAGAAAAACCGGTAATTCAGGATCTGAATCTAAAAATCCCCAAAGGGGCCATGGTTGCATTGGTTGGACAGTCCGGAAGTGGAAAAACCACCTTAGCCAACTTAGTCAATCGATTCTACGATGTAGATGCTGGAGAAATAACGATAGACGACATACCCATCACTCAGCTTCAAAAGCAAAGTTTGTATGCGCATATTGGGATGGTGACCCAAGAATCGATTTTATTTAACGCCTCCGTGGCAGACAATCTTAGAGTAGGAAAAGCAGATGCTTCCCTAGAGGAAATGATAGATGCAGCAAAAATTGCCAATGCCTTAGAGTTTATAGAAAAACTCCCTGAAGGATTTGAAACACCTATTGGAGAGGGAGGCAGTAAACTTTCGGGAGGACAAAAACAACGTTTATCCATAGCTCGAGCTGTACTTAAAAATCCAGATATCTTAATTTTGGATGAAGCTACTTCGGCCTTAGATACGGCTTCTGAAAAACTCGTCCAAGAGGCGCTAGAAAAACTGATGCAAGAACGCACCTCTATTGTTATTGCTCACCGTCTTTCGACCGTACAAAAAGCGGATACCATAGTGGTGCTTCACGAGGGGAAAATTGTAGAGCAAGGAACCCACCAAGAACTTATCGCGCTCAATAAACGCTATACCCAACTGGTTCAACTCCAACAACTCTAATGGAGAAACGTCCGATACGAATCTATCCTAATATGATTCCAGGGCTTATAGAGGCTGTGAGAATCACCATCAACGGACAGGCGTCTCCGGCAGGGGTCTTAAAACAATGCTTTCGGAAACATCCCAATTGGGGGGCTCGCGATAGGAGACTGGTCGGGAGACTTTTTTATGATTGGATTCGCTGGTGGCGCTTGTATCAAGTTGCGCTTCAATCGAGTGTTGAAAACCCAACCTATGATGCAGAAAAACTCTTAAGTGTTTGGTGCATCCATCAAGGAGAAAAACTACCTCCATGGCTCCCCATAGAATCTTCGGAGCAAAATGCAATCGAATTAAAATTACAGCAAGCATCAAAATTGCGGTCCCTAAAATATTCTATCCCGGATTGGCTCGATGCATATGGTAGTCAACATTACGGAGAACACTTGTGGGAAGAACAACTGATCAGCTTAAATCAAAAGGCGAAACTCGTACTTCGGGTAAACCTAAAGCACACTACTCCACAAAAATTAGCGGATAAAATCTCCAAAAAATATCAAGTTCAATGTTCACTTTTACCTCCCGAAGCTATTGTTTTGGATAAAAATGTATCGGTAGAACAATCGGAAGAATACAAGAAAGGAGCATTTGAGATTCAGGATTTTAATTCTCAACAAGTCGCGCACTGGTTGGCACCTCAAGCGGGAGAAATCATATTGGATGCTTGTGCCGGAGGAGGGGGAAAAAGTTTGCATCTAGCATCTTTGATGGACAGCCAGGGGCAAGTTATTGCGGAGGATCTGTTTCCAGAAAAACTTCAAAAGCTCCAAAAAAGGGCTCAACGTAATCGAATAAGAAACATTCAAACCATCCCCTCAAGCCGAGCCAAATACGCTCCTGAAGTTTTTGATCGGGTATTACTAGACGTCCCTTGTTCGGGTCTAGGAGTTTTACGAAGAAATCCTGCAGCCAAATGGCAAATGACTCCAGATCGTATTCAAAAAATTACGGCTCTTCAACAAGAACTACTGCAAAAAAACGCGCCCCGAGTAAAAATCAATGGAGTGGTCCTGTATGTCAGTTGTTCCATTTTAACCCAGGAAAATGAGGAACAAATTCAAAAGTTTTTAAACAGTCCTCTAGGTCAAAAATTTATTTTGGAAAAAGAATTTATCCAACTCCCGAGTGCAAGTGGTTTTGATGGATTTTATGGGGCTCTTTTAAAAAGAACGACGCTTTAGAAACTTTGTTTAAAACTTATATACTCTCTCCCCTATTTTAGCTTTCCCTCCCATAGCAAAGTTGTATTTTTGTGCTTTCTGGAAAAACTATGGTTTATTTTTTTGGCAACACAACGGAACGGATTGTCGCAGTAAGCGCTTCCCAACAACTTTCCTCGGAAACACTTCAAAAATTGAATTGGCTTTTAGAAGCCTCAGAAATTTCAGAAAGTGATCTCCCCCAACACACCTACATTGGCCCCCGAGCGAGTATGCTCACGCCCTGGAGTACCAATGCCGTAGAAATAACCCAAAACATGGGGATTGCTGGTATTGACAGAATTGAAGAATTCCTCCTAGAACAAAGCGATACGCTTTTTGACCCCATGATTCATCAAAAATTTCAAGGGCTCAGCCAAGAAATCTTCCAAATTGACCGCAAACCAGAAGCGGTTCTAGAAATTAAAGATATTGCTTCCTATAATGAAGAACAGGGACTGGCCCTCAGTCCAGACGAAATTGAATATTTGGAGCGTCTATCACAAAAGTTAGAGCGTCCATTAACCGATTCTGAAGTCTTTGGATTTTCTCAAGTAAACTCGGAACACTGTCGCCATAAAATTTTCAACGGAATCTTTAACATTGATGGAGTTGATCAGGACAAAAGTCTATTCCAGTGGATTAAGTCTACTTCTCAGGCAAATGGTCATAACCTTGTTTCGGCCTACAAAGACAATGTCGCATTTATCGAGGGTCCCGAGATCGAACAATTTGCTCCTTCGGACCCCACCCAACCCAGTAGCTATGGAAAACGCAACCATAGTAGTGTTATTTCGCTCAAAGCAGAAACCCATAATTTCCCTACCACTGTAGAGCCCTTTAGTGGTGCTGCAACAGGCTCGGGGGGCGAAATTCGGGACCGCCTCGCTGGTGGGCAGGGATCCATACCCCTTGCCGGTACTGCCGTATATATGACCCCTTATCCCCGACAGGACAAGACTGCCGAATATCCCAAGCACCCCGAACATCCGTGGTTATATCAACGTCCTATTGATATTTTGATTAAGGCTTCTAATGGGGCTTCAGATTTTGGGAATAAATTTGGACAACCCTTGATTGCCGGTTCCCTACTCACCTTCGAACATCAGGAAGGAGACCGTCGGTGGGGCTATGACAAAACCATTATGATGGCCGGTGGAATTGGATTTACACATACAGATCAAGCCCAAAAAAAATCGGTGCGTGCAGGAGACCTGATCGTAATCTTGGGTGGAGATAATTACCGTATTGGAATGGGAGGAGCTGCCGTTTCTTCGGCCGACACCGGTAACTTTGAAAGTTCCATTGAGCTCAATGCTGTGCAGCGCTCGAATCCCGAAATGCAAAAAAGAGTTGCCA
>WTJH01000035.1 GCA_011524915.1 Flavobacteriales bacterium
ATCGTTTCTACAAAAGAATAGGTAGAAGCTCCGTCTTTTTTAACCATTTTAATGGCTTTGGTAAGACGCTTAGAACCGGTTTGTAAGGTTGCAACTGATTTCTTTGCCATGACTATTTAATTTCTTTATGAACCGTCATTTTCTTTAAAATCGGGTTGAATTTTTTAATCTCGATACGCTCGGGCGTATTTTTCTTATTCTTGGTGGTGATGTAGCGGGAAGTTCCGGGCATACCCGAATCTTTGTGCTCTGTACATTCCAAAATCACCTGAACTCTATTGCCTTTCTTTGCCATAGCTCTATTTGATTAATCCTTTTGAACGGGCTTCTTTAACAACAGCCGTAATCCCTTTTTTATTGATGGTTTTTAGGGCTGAAGTAGAAACATGTAATGTAATCCAACGGTCTTCTTCCGGTAAGAAAAAACGCTTTTTAATGATGTTGATATCAAAACGGCGACGCGTTTTGTTCATCGCGTGGGAAACGTTGTTTCCGAACATCACACGTTTTCCTGTGATTTGACAAACTTTAGACATTTGTTCTACGATTTTTGTTAAATGGAGTGCAAATTTAAACTATTCTATCGGAATACCAAACCCCGGATTCCTAAATTTCAATAGACTTTTTTAAACCTTGAATTTGCCGAAAAAGCATTTCAAAGGCTTTATTGATAGCCTTTTGGATCACCCGTTCCCGATGATTCCCAAAGGTAAAGGCTTCTACCACACAGCCCTGAGGATGCGCCAAGGCCAGATACACCCGCCCGACGGGGGCCTTTCCTTCGCTGGTGGTGGGGCCTGCGTTGCCAGTGGTGGCCAAAGCAAAATCGGTCTGAAAGAGGGCCTGGGTTTTTTCGGCCATGGCTTGTGCCACCTCGGCACTCACCACTCCATGTGTCTTAATAAGAGCTTCCGGAACCCCTAATACCCGAATTTTTTGTTCGGTGCCATAAACGACGGTTCCGCCCTGAAAAAAAGCAGATGCGCCCGCATGTTGCGTCATCCGTTCGGCTATTCCGCCGCCCGTACAACTTTCCGCTACCGCTAAGCTTTGTCCCTGAGCCACCAATTCTTTTCCGATTTGCATTTCTATAGGGTCTTCCCCCTCGATACCCACATAGATGTCTTGGATCTGTTCGATCAGCAGAGATACTTGGGTATCCACAGCTTTGCGGACCTGCGCCTCGTCTTTCCCCATAGAACTCAATCGGATCCGAACCCGGCCCAAACTGGGCAGATAGGCAATTTTAATTTCTTCCGGTAGGCTGTTTTCCCAAGCTTCCACCCGGCTGGCAATAACGCTTTCTCCCAACCCATAGGTTTGTACCGTCTGATGGTAGATAAATGGACAGTCGAATCGTTCTTGGAGTGCTGGCAAAATCCCCTGCTGCATCAGGCTCTTCATCTCGAAGGGCACTCCGGGTAAAGAGACCACTACCCTTCCCTCTTTTTCGAACCACATCCCCGAAGCGGTTCCGTATTCGTTTTTAAAGATGCGGGCTTGGGCCGGAAGGTAGGCTTGCGCCCGATTGCTCTCCTGAATGGGAGAATTTACATATTGTTCA
Organism: Flavobacteriales bacterium; assembly: GCA_011524915.1. Classification (GTDB taxonomy): domain Bacteria; phylum Bacteroidota; class Bacteroidia; order Flavobacteriales; family Flavobacteriaceae; genus WTJH01. The sequence continues at coordinate 1,565 of WTJH01000035.1, forward strand.
AATATATGTTCGATATGGTTTAAGATTTCTGGATAGAGTTCCAGCCGATCTTCGAAATATTCGGTTAGGGTATGCTTGGTTACATCGTCTTTGGTGGGCCCCAAGCCTCCGGTAAGGATCAATACCTCGGCCCGTTCCAATCCCTGATTTACGGCTCCTACGATCGCTTCGCGCGTGTCCGAAACCGAACTGATCTGAACCACGTCTATCCCAATAGCGTTTAGGGACTTGGATAAAAAAGTTGCATTGGTATTGACGATTTGTCCAATCAGGATTTCGTCACCTATGGTAATGAGTTCCGCTTTCATTTGACTTTAATTTGAAACATCGACCGGTCTCCAATAAAGCCTTCCAAGCGGTCGTTTTCGGTTACTGCCCCTACACCTGCCGGGGTCCCCGTAAAAATTAAATCTCCAATTTTCAGGGTAAAATATTGGGAGATATACCCGATCAAGGCATCTATATTCCAAAGCATATCTCTGGTATTTCCCTGTTGTACTACCGTATCGTTTTGGGTTAAATGAAAATCCAAAGCGTGGATATCTCCAAGTTCGGCTATATCCACAAAAGGGCTTACTAGTGCAGAACCATCGAAGGCCTTGGCTCGTTCCCAAGGCAAACCTTTGGACTTGAGCTCTTGCTGTAGGTCTCGAGCTGTAAAATCGATCCCTAAAGCCAATTGATTGTAATATTTGTGTGCAAACTTCGGCTGAATGTACTTACCTATTCTGTGGATACGAACCACCACCTCTACTTCGTAGTGCACCTCTTGACTAAAAGGCGGGATAAAAAAGGGCATGTTTTTTTGCAATAGTGCCGAGTCGGGCTTCATAAACAACACCGGTTCTTTGGGAACAGCATTGTTGAGTTCAGCGGCATGATCGCTATAGTTGCGTCCTACACAAATAATCTTCATGGGCTCTAACTATTGGAATTGAGCTTTCGCAGACGAATTTGAGTCAGTATTTTTTTAGTGTATCGAGGGAAATCGGCATTGAGCAACCAGCCAAAATATCCGGGCTCTTGTTCCAAAACTTGCTCCACCGTCTTTCCTTTGTGTTTTCCAAAGCCAAAACATTCTTGCTCTTTGGAGTTAAAAACAATAAATCCGGCCAGATCGGCTGTCTTGCGATGGCTCGAAAATTCACTTAAAAATGAAATGTCATTTTGCAGGTCGTCATAGCGCTCGATCTGCGCTTGCAACACATCGTGGGTTGCCTGCGTATCTGCAAGGGCACTATGGGCATTTTCGAGAGTTTGGTCGCAATAAAACTTTAAGGCGGCCGTGAGCGTTCTTTTTTCCATTTTATGGAAAATGGTCTGAACATCTACCGTCTTTCGAGTACTGAGGTCAAAATCAAATTCGGCCCGAAGCATTTCTTCCGCCAAAAGGGGAATATCGAAGCGATCCGAATTATAACCTGCCAAATCTGAATTGTCTATAAAGCTATTGACATCTGCAGCGATCTGCTTAAAAGAAGGGGCATCGGCAACTTTATCGTCCGTTATTCCGTGAACATCAGAAGCGGCTTGGGGGATCGGACAACCGGGGTTGACCAACCATACTTTTTCTCGTTTTTCCCCATCAGGCATTAATTTAAGAATCGCAATCTCGACTATGCGGTCGTTGGCGATATCGATACCGGTGGTTTCTAAATCGAAAAAACACAGGGGTCGGTTTAAGTTCAGATTCATAGCTATTTATATAGAGAAGTATCCCATTGTTCAAGAACGTCGGCGACATGTTTTACAAAGAGTCCGCCCTGAGCGCCATTGATGATTCGATGGTCATAACTATGACACAACATCATTTTTTTACGAATGCCTATAAAATCTCCATCAGGAGTTTCAATCACGGCAGGCACTTTTCGGATGACACCAACGGCTAAAATCCCTACCTGGGGTTGGTTGATGATGGGTGTTCCGGTTAAAGAGCCAAAATTCCCCACATTGGTCAGGGTATAGGTGCCGCCCTGAACATCGTCGGGTTGGAGATTCCCTTCGCGAGCACGTATCGATAAATCGTTTACGGCTTTGGCTAAACCTACCAAATTCAGATGGTCGGCATTCCGGATAACGGGTACAATTAGATTTCCATCGGGAAGTGCGGTCGCCATTCCCAAATGAATTTCTTTTTTCTGGATGATATTCGTTCCAGATACGGATGAATTCAGCAGTGGGTAGGCTTTAAGCGCTTGGATCACCGCATACATAAACAAAGGAGTAAAGGTTAGTTTTTCGCCTTCGTTATTTTGAAATTGATTTTTGACCGAGTCGCGCCATTCCCAAAGGTCTGTTACATCTACCTCTACAAAAGACTGTACATGGGCAGAAGTTTGAAGACTTTTGGTCATATGCTCCGAAATGAGTTGTCCCATGCGATCCATAGGAATGATTTTTTCACCTTTTTGAGGGGTGATCGGAACGGCTTGGGGTTGGGGTGGTGCTAGTATGGGTTTTTCCACAACTGGTGTTGGGACTGGAACAGATTCTTGTGGTACAGCAGCCTGAGATCGGTTACTGATGTAGTCTAGGATGTCTTTTTTAGTCACACGTCCTGCCCTACCACTCCCCGATATCTGATTGAGTTCTGCTTGAGAAATGCCTTCTTGCTGGGCTATATTTTTAACCAATGGGGAGTAAAAGCGAGATTCTTCGGATACGATCTTTTCGGAAGTTACACCCTGAGGTTGCACCAATTGCTGGAGTTCCTCGGTATAGCTTTCGACAGCCTCGGCCACGGGTTCCTCTTCCACTTCAGCGACCGCTACTTCAGCTTCTGTTGCAGCTTCTTCTGGCGCAGCATCGGTCTCTATAATGGCCAAAACTTGACCGACCTGAGCGACTTCATTTTCCTGAATTTTGATCTCTACTAGGGTCCCCTCTACTTCCGCAGGAACATCCGAATCTACCTTATCGGTAGCAATTTCTAATAACGATTCGTCCAATTCCACAGAATCACCGACTTGCTTTAGCCAACGAGTTACGGTTGCTTCTGCAACGCTTTCACCCATACTCGGTAATTTCAGTTGGTATTTGCCCATAGAAATTTTTTTACAAAAGTATCAAATAATCGGGAGGCTACATCCTTAATCTATAGAAGAAGATTGTTGATAGGGAACTCTACTCTGAATGCTACGCCCCAGAGTGACCTCATCCGTATACTCGAGCTGATCTCCTATGGGGATTCCCCGGGCCAAAGTGGAGATACGTACTTGGGTAGTTGCCAAAATTTTGGAAAGGTAAAAGGTGGTTGTATCGGCTTCTAAGGTGGCGCTCAGAGCAAAAATGACCTCCTTTACCTCGTCCTGAATTACTCGGTCGGCCAGGTCTTTAATATTTAAATCTTGGGGACCGATTCCATCAATAGGAGAAATCACACCGCCCAAGACATGATAGAGTCCTTTGTATTGGGCTGTATTTTCTAAAGCTAAAACATCTCGGATATCCTCCACCACACAGAGTAAGGAATGGTCACGGCCGGGATTGGCACATATTTCGCACAAGGGCACGTCGGATAAATTGTGACATTTTTGACAAAAGACGACTTCTTTCCGCAAGGCTACAAGCGCATGGGAAAGTTGTTCTACCTGTGTCTCTGGCTGTTTGAGTAAATGCAATGCCAAGCGCAAAGCCGATCGCTTTCCGATACCCGGTAACTGACTGATCTCCCGGACCGCATCGTCTAATTTTTTGGAGGAAAATTCCATGGCCGAAAAGTACAAAAAACTGTCTTGAAAAGACTTCATTACCTTTGCCAAAAACCAAATATGACACCCAGTTTAATCCTTGGAATTATCGGATTGTATTTTTTAGTCCTTTTAGGAATCTCCTTAAAAACTGGATCACAAGACGACAATCAAACTTTTTTTACTGCCAATAAAAATGCCAAATGGTATATCGTAGCTTTTGGGATGGTGGGGACTTCTCTTTCCGGAGTCACCTTTATTTCTGTTCCCGGCTGGGTACAAAGTTCTCAATTCACCTACTTTCAGGTCGTTTTGGGATATGGGGTCGGCTATTGGCTGGTCAGTTTTGTTTTACTACCCCTCTATTACAAACAAGGCCTTACCTCTATTTATGAATATTTAGCAGAACGCTTCGGGCCCAAAAGTCATCTGGTCGGAGCCCTATCCTTTTTTATTTCACGGACACTGGGAGCGGCTTTCCGCTTATTCTTGGTAGCCATTGTTCTACAGCAATACGTCTTTGCCCAACTGGGGATCCCTTTTGAAATTACCGTAGTTTTATCGGTAGCTCTGATTTGGTTTTACACCCACAGAGGAGGGATCAAAACCATTGTTTGGACCGATAGTCTACAAACCCTTTTGATGATTGTTGCCGTGGTGCTTTCGATCGTATATATGGGGCAAAACTTAAATTTAAGTACAGCTGAAATCTTTAGCTTAGACAGCTATCCCGACTACAATCGTATCTGGATCTTTGACGACCCCTCGCATCGGCAATATTTTTGGAAGGCCTTTATTGGAGGAGCTTTTATAACACTTTGTATGACAGGTCTGGATCAAGACATGATGCAAAAAAATCTGAGCTGTCGGAATTTGCGCGAAGCTCAAAAAAATATGCTGAG